>NZ_JBHGNY010000009.1:0-135729 GCF_053544035.1 Vibrio sp. E150_018
CTGTATCAGCTTCATGGTGAATTTAGTCGCAGGATTAATTGCTTATAGTTTTCAAGAAAAAAAGCCGAGTATTAAAGTTACTCGGCTAGAAAAACAATTTCTTATGCAGATCTGAGGTTAATTAATATTCCCCGCCTTGGCATGATTATTTAAAGGCCTACGGATATAACCTACCCCAGCCTCAAGTGCGAAATCACGAAAGCTATCACGCTTACCATCGTCCAATATATAGATATTAATTTTATCACTAGGCCAATCAACGCCCAATGCTGCGTAGGCAGTTGCTCTAACGACATCTAAATCTTCATTATAAGTTGGGATCATTAGATCAATCGTTGGCCATTCTTCTTCATTTTCAGGTAAGGCAACCGGCTTACGTTTCAATGGCCAAATATTTTGGAAATAGCCAAGCATTAAAACTAACCAAGAATAAATTTCAGCAATTAATAAAATAACACCTAAAGATAAAGCGAGAGGGTCATCATAGTTTAAGGTTGATGTCACCCTCCACCATAAATAACGACAAGATACAGTGACAGACAGAATAATCATCAACATTGTCGCAAAGCGTCCCGTAATTTTTCGGAACATCATTGAGACAACCCATAAAGCAAGAATAAAGAAAGCTTGTGCCGTTAAACTAAACGGAACCGTAAAGCAAAAAATGGCTAATGCCCCTGTAAAAACCACTAAGACTAAGTTAAATGAATAGCTAACCTTACCCTTAACTGATGATGCTTTATTGGTTGCAACCGATGTAGCATAAGCGAGATCTTCAGCTTTCTTTTCAAGCCAATAGGTCCACTTAGCCACTAAATTTAATGGCAAATAAAACAAATACTTAATAAAAGAAAACACTTTAGAGAAAATACGTGAAATAGAAATAGGTTTATTAATCGATGGTGATTGCTGAACGAACATTACCCATACCGCTTGAATTAAAAAGCGTACAGGATCCAATAATCTAGGGTGAGCAAAATCGATATTGGGGCATAACAAGTATGGTAATTTCCAACTTTTAACACCAAATACAACCGGCTTGAATACAATAAAGGCGAACACAAACCATGCAGACAAAATCACTTTACCACATCGACTTGCAGGAAACTCACCAGCATAAAACCCTAGTTGGCGACGAAATTGGCGAAAAAATACTGGCTGAAAAAATAAGGATAACCAACTAAACATGGTTTGTTTCCAACGAGCTTTGGTTAAGGTGAGATAAACACCAAAATGCCAGTGAATGATAATCTTGGGCCGCTTGACTATATGGCGCAGATTCTAAAACCGACTTCAAGTTTGCAATGGCTTCTGCTATAGCAGTATCGGAATGCAACACAATAGGAACAAGATTGTTTTCATACTCATGTTGCATCACAAGTTGTAGGTCTCTACTGATAGAGCTTGTCGGTTGAAACTGATTGATCAACAGCTTAGGTTGGCTCATTTTTAATAAATGTTGGTAATGTGAACTTTGTTGGATAGAAAGGTAACTTTGAATATCAGTTCGGGTCACACAGATAACTAAATCTGCCTGTTGAATTAAAGGATAATGGTAAACCTCTAGCGCCGGTAACTTTGGCAGTAATATAATTTGCCAATGTTTGTTCCATTCTGGTGTTGCATTCGTTATCTCAAAGGCTTCTGCTAAACCATTAGGGGCTTCTCGTAATTCATTCGTTAATTGAAAACTTTGTTTTTTCGTCACCTGACCAAAAGGAACAAATGGTATTTGACGATTAGTTTGATAGCCAGCCTGTGTCCAAGCTTCTCCATTTAGTCGTCTAACCATCCAACCATCAGTATTCATAGGATCCATGCAAAAATGTAATCGCATTAGATTATCTGCTTTCATATCAATGATATGTGCCTGCTGATCGATAGAATGAAAAGCTGCGGTTATATTTGCCGCTACTGTGGTAGCGCCAACACCACCACGAATCCCAGTGATGACGATGCGCTTCATTCAAATGATCCTTTTTTACTATCCATTAGTGAGGGTACCGGATGATTCGTTGTAACATTAGTTGGAACCACATCACTCCGGTTAGAACTAATAGAGGTAGCGTCTTCTTCTAAAAGCGTGCAAACGACACCTTTTAAGGCTGGCCACTTCTGTTTTACTTTATAATAGCGTTCTTTTTCTGATAATTCTTTATACCTTGGATCACTAACATGATAAGCATCAAATAAACTACTGATGTCTTTACTCAACTCTTGCGTCATATCAACTCAAATTTAAAAATGTGAATACACCCGAAGTTATTCGGAACAATTATCTACCATGTGTTCTTAAGGTATTGATGAAAAGCATCAGCTAAATCTTAAGCCAAGGAAACTTTGCAAAAGAAAGTAGATACCTTTTCTTTAGTATAGACAGTGTTTCTTTTGAAAAATCTTTAATATAATATAAACATATAATATTTCAGTCAAAGGTTACGCTGAAATTTATATCAGAAGAACATCAAAACTTGGGTATATACTCTGTATTATTGTTCACAGAAATAGTTAACGTTCATTAGGTAACTCATCAATGTTTGGTATCCACCATTTAAGTCCTAAGCACCAAGTAACAGCCTCATCAGGTGTTTATGTTACAACCAGTCGAAGTGGTGATGCTTCAATTAATTACTTGAAAGCGCTTTTACAATCGACCTCTAAAAGTCTTTTTATATCCTTTGAAACCTTACCCTCATTATTTAAAAACATTGAACAACACTTAAAAATTGAGTTAAAAGGGATACTTCAATCACGCCAATCTTTTTTTATTTCTAAAAATAAGTCCCATTTAAATCTGGATAAACTCACTAAGGACTTGAGAAAATTCCAATTCAATAGTCAAAAAAATGTTATTTTATATCTTTCAGATCGCTCTATATTCTCATCGAAAAATAAAGATATCGTTAAATTTTTCAAAGAATTAAATAAAATATCACAGTTGCATAACCTCAGCATTCAAATACTATGCTTTGGCGAAGAAAGTAATAATCTCAACCATTGGTTAATGGATAATCCACAATTTTTCCTTGGTATTAGCAACCTATATAAAGTCGATACAACACGGTACATCTATCAAATTTATTACTGGCTTTCACAGGGCGAGATTAGTGCAAATTATGAATATGACGTTATTCAAATGGAGAACGGTGAATTTTCGGTCGCTCTTAATTCTATCAAAACACAAAGTAATGAAACTATAGCTTTACATGATGACCATTTTATTTATATTTCTGAACATGCTATCGACTCCAATCAGAACAGTGAACAAACCATGTTCAAGTATGTCGATAACCAAGCATTATTTGGTGGCATTGATAAAATCAACACCGGAACCATTGTATTAAGCCTTAATCAACAATCAGAAGTACATAATATTGCACTACAAACCTATCGTTTGCGTCGTCAGTTCGGCTTTGAATTCAAAGTAGTGGTAAGAGAAATGCAACAATGCCTTCGATATTCTGATGAAACATTTTTATCACAATCTGGTATTAACTTGATTATTCCTTCTAGCGTTCGTTATTCTCGTTTTTTAAGCATGCTAGAAACACTCCAAAAGCAAGAGGTTACCTGCCAAATACCCAATACCATTGACGACTTACTAGCTTTAGATACCACCAACACTTATGACAAGAAAGGCTACATTAACAACCACCTTTTTGTGAATCGTTGTCACCAATTGATACAACAATATGAAAAAACCTCATTGAAGTTTGCCTTAGTGAAATTATCACTCATACCGGGTATTGACTTAACTTCTTGCTTAAGTATGTGCCATATTAAGCGTGATGGAGACCTGATCACCGCATGTAACGATGCGTTATATGTATTACTTTCTTCCGTGCGTGAAAATGATGTACAAATTGCTTTAAATCATATTTTTAACCTTCCGATTGTAGATATGTTCCAAAGTAATACTATTTACACCACCGTAGGTAGAATTAAATCTCAGCTCCCAGAAATAATTACAACTGCAGTCGTGCTCGATGAGAGTACGAAAAACCAGACTGGGTCTCTATTTACAACACAAAGTGAAGCAAACGAAAATGAGATCCTATATGCCACTCACAACCCTCTTGAGTTTTCATTATGAATATTGATGATTTTATTTTAACCGCTAGTATTAGCACCATTATTGGTTTACTTTGTGGATTTTTTTTAAGAGATATCATTCACTTTATTTTCCATTTATACAATTTGTATATTCGTAAACCTAAGCATTTTCAATGTGTTACTTTTGATAACCTTGAAATGCAACCTCAAGAACCGACTAATAAGCCGAAATCAAACACATGAAAAAATATAACACAACAACAGAGCAACCCGTGTTGCTCGGTCTTGGTTGGTGGAACCTCTATTTCATTATTAAATTAGTCTTATTTTCACAAGGCAAGATTGACTTTCACCCTATTGAAAACTTTGCATTTGTTATTTACTTGCTGCTTCCTTTTCGTCATAAATTATTAAGATTAACGCAGACTATTTTCGCGATCCCTATTGCTTTTTATCTAGGTCACTATGATTCATTTCTTCCCCCACTTGAGCGACTGTGGCGTCAAATAGGAGCTATCATGGATTTCGAGCTTAATTATTTAATCGAACTTGCTTCTCGTTTTGTCTCTGTTCAAGATTTATTGGCGATTGTTGTATTATTTTTCGCTTACTACTTTCTAAATAGGATTTTCCGAGTAAGTATCTTTGTTATTGCCGCAATGGTTTATTTTAGTCTACCAAAATCCAGTCCTGAAGTAATCGCTCCTGTTGCCGTTGCCCCTGTTTCCGCCACAAGTACAGCATCCGCAACAGTAGATGAAAGCGGTCCAGTGAATGACGCTGTATTAAATGAAACCAAACAAAACTTTTTTAATAATGAATCAAATCGTATTTCAACGTTTACTGACAGTAGCGCACAATCTGCACCGTTTGATTTGCTGTTTCTTAGTATCTGTTCCGTTGCTTGGGATGATATTAAAATGGCAGGATTAGAGGATCATCCTTTATTTAAAGAGTTTGATATCATGTTTGACAACTTTAGTGCCGCCACATCTTATAGTGGCCCTGCCCTAGTACGTTTATTACGAGCCAGTTGTGGTCAAGAGCAACATGAAGAACTTTTTTCTGATGCTCCTAACCAGCAATGCTATTTATTTGATAATTTAGCCAAGCTCGGTTATGAAGAAAACTTGCTGCTTAATCACAATGGTGCCTTTGATAATTTCACGGGTTTATTAAAAGATGAAGGTCATCTTCAAGCAACCATTATGAGTAAAGATGGGTTAAAACCTTACCAAGCTGCTTTTGATGGCTCAAACATATACCGTGATGAAGATATTCTAAACCGCTGGTTAGGTAATAGAGAGAAAGATAAACAAGAGAAAGTTGCCGCCCTTTATAATACGATTTCCTTACACGATGGTAATCGCATCATTAAAGATCGTGGAGAAACAGGGATCGTCAGTTACAAACATCGATTAAAGAATCTACTCGATGATTTGTATTCGTTTTTTGAAACCTTGAAAAAGTCCAACCGTAATATCGTGGTAATGTTAGTCCCTGAACACGGTGCGGGTATACGTGGCGATAAAATGCAAATATCAGGAATGCGAGAAATTCCTGCTGCGACTATTGTTCATACTCCAGTTGCGATGAAGGTATTTGGACCCAATATGCAACGAAACGGGGATATTTACCACATAGAAGAACCGTCAAGTTATCTAGCAGTATCGGCACTCATTAGTCGTTTATTAGATCAAAATATTTATGCTAAAGGGAACTTTGATCCAAAAGCATTAACCCAAGATTTACCAAAAACAAAAATGGTGGCCCAAAACTCTGGTACTACAGTATTGGAATACAACAATAAGCCTTATGTCTCGTTGGATGGCCAAACATGGCAAGAATATCCACAATAAACAATATGTATCTCTGATTCTAAAAAGATAAATACCTTTATTATTAAAGTATAAGGGTATTTATCTACTTCACCATTCAACAGTGATTGATACCCTCACCCAGCCTTCCATTAATATCCGTGCACTGCGGCTCATGCTGGCTTTTTCTATCTTCCAATCTCGCGCACCATTTTCAAGCAATGTATAGCTAGCTTTAGCGCCAATTTTTAAGCTGCCAGATGGATGACCAAACACCACTGATTCACGCTCGCCACCACCCGCGGCAAGATTCACGATAGTACCCGGCACACTGGCTGCGGAGCCAATTGCCACTGCGGCAGTGCCCATCATAGCGTGATGCAATTTCCCCATTGATAACGCGCGGACTAATACATCAATATCACTGGCATTCACCGGCTGACCGCTAGAAGTCGCATAGCTTTTGGGCGAGCTAACAAAAGCAATTTTAGGGGTATGTTGCCGCTGCTTGGCTTGATCAACATGTTCAATTAGGCCCATTTTAACTGCGCCGTGAGCACGGATAGTTTCAAACATCGCCAACGCTTTTTCATCATTATTGATGTCATCTTGCAATTCAGTGCCTTGATAGCCAAGTACCTGCGCATCAATAAACATGGTAGGAATGCCAGAATTAATAAAGGTCGTATGAAAACAACCCACTCCTGGCACTTCAAGCTCATCGATCACATTGCCAGTAGGGAACATGGATCCTTCACCGTCAGCCGGATCAATAAAATCGACTTGAATTTCCGCCGCTGGAAAGGTTACGCCATCAAGCTCAAAATCCCCGAGTTCTTGTACTTGGCCATGCTTAATCGGTACGTGAGTGACTATGGTTTTATGAATGTTCATTTGGCGAATTCGAACTGGTAGCACCCCTTGCTCTGGGATATTACTTTCATCAATTAACCCCATATGCAGCGCCATAGCACCAACACCGGAGGACAAATTGCCGCAGTTACCACTCCAATCAACAAAAGGACTATCGATAGATACTTGACCAAACAGGTAGTCGACATCGTGATCTGGGCTATCGCTTTGAGATAAAATCACCACTTTGCTGGTACTTGAGGTTGCGCCGCCCATGCCATCAATTTGCTTGCCGTACGGATCTGGACTACCAATCACCCGCAGTAAAAATCGGTCGCGGCTTTCTCCGGCTTGTTGAACGCTTTCTGGGAGATCCGCTAAGTTGAAAAACACACCTTTACTGGTTCCGGCGCGCATGTAGGTGGCGGGAACTTTTATTTGTTGCGCACCAGATGGTTGTGACACCGTCACTGAATGATTCATATTTAAAACCCTCTATATCCTGCAACTACACCAGTTAGTGCGCTAAAAACTCTTGCGCGAAACGTTGTAATACACCACCTGCTTGATACACCGACACTTCATCCGCGGTATCTAAACGGCAAGTCACCTCAACTTCGACTATTCCGCCTTTTTGATCACCATTTACCCGAGTAATCACTAAAACCAAATCGCAACCTGGGGTAATTTCCCCTTTCACGTCATACAACTCGGTGCCATCCAGTGCCAAAGTATGTCGATTCATACCCAGCTTAAATTGCAGCGGTAGTACGCCCATCCCAACAAGGTTAGTACGGTGAATACGTTCAAAGCCCTCGGCTACAATCGCTTCAACACCGGCTAACCGCACGCCTTTGGCTGCCCAATCGCGCGATGAACCTTGGCCATAATCCGCGCCCGCGACAATAATCAAAGGCTGCTTGCGCTGCATATAGGTTTCAATTGCCTCCCACATGCGAGTGACTTTACCTTCCGGCTCCACTCTCGCTAAAGAGCCTTGCTTGATTTCACCATTTTCCAGCACCATTTCATTAAACAGTTTCGGGTTAGCAAACGTCGCACGTTGAGCCGTTAAGTGATCGCCTCGGTGAGTCGCATAAGAGTTAAAATCTTGTTCTGGAAGTCCCATTTGGGCTAAGTATTCCCCTGCTGCGCTGGATGCTAAAATCGCATTGGATGGGGATAGATGATCAGTAGTAATGTTATCGCCGAGAATCGCCAGCGGCCTCATGCCTTTTAAAGTACATTCTCTGGCTAACGCGCCTTCCCAATACGGCGGGCGGCGAATATAAGTACTCATTTCACGCCAGTCATACAGCGGCTTGGTTTGATAAATGCCAGTATCTTTTTCAAACATCTTCACATAAATTTGCTGAAATTGTTCTGGCTTCACATGCTGATTGACTACCTGATCGATTTCTTCATCTGTTGGCCATAAGTCATTAAGGTAGATAGGGTTTCCTTGCCCATCATGCCCCAACGCATCTCGCTCAATATCAAAACGAATAGTCCCTGCAAGCGCATAAGCGACGACCAATGGTGGAGAAGCTAAGAACGCCTGTTTGGCATAAGGGTGAATACGTCCATCAAAATTACGATTACCCGATAACACCGCGGTGGTATAGACATCACGTTCAATAATTTCTTGCTGAATAGTCGGATCAAGCGCGCCACTCATACCGTTACAAGTGGTGCAAGCATAGCCGACAATGCCAAAACCTAGTTGCTCCAAGTCCGATAGTAACCCTGCTTCCTCAAGATATAACTTGGCAACTTTAGAACCCGGAGCAAAAGAGGTTTTCACCCAAGGCTGGCGCACTAAACCGAGTTGATTGGCTTTTTTAGCAACAAGCGCAGCCGCGACGACATTGCGAGGATTACTAGTATTGGTGCATGAGGTAATGGCGGCAATGATCACTGCGCCATCTGGCAATTCACCTTCTTTCTTTTGCCACGCGCTGGCTATGCCACGTTCTGTTAATTGATTAGTCGGTAAACGACGATGTGGATTAGACGGCCCAGCCATATTGCGTTGTACGCTAGAGAGATCGAATTCCAGTACTCGCTCATATTCAGCCTCAGTTAAATCATCGGCCCATAAACCCGTTTTTTTGGCGTACTGTTCGACCAAAGCAACTTGCTGTTCATCACGTCCAGTCAGTTTTAAGTATTGAATGGTTTGTTCATCGATATAAAAGATGCCCGCGGACGCACCGTATTCAGGCGTCATATTAGAAATCGTCGCGCGGTCACCAATGGTTAAATCACGCGCTCCTTCGCCGAAGAACTCTAGGTAGGCAGACACCACTTTTTGATTGCGCAGAAACTCGGTTATTGCCAGCACAATATCGGTCGCGGTAATACCCGGTTGACGCTTACCGGCCAGCTTTACGCCGACAATATCTGGCAAGCGCATCATCGACGGACGTCCAAGCATCACGGTTTCCGCTTCTAGCCCTCCGACACCAATCGCAATCACGCCTAATGCATCCACATGCGGCGTATGACTATCGGTTCCTACACAAGTATCAGGAAAGGCAACCCCCTGTTTAGCTTGAATAACAGGAGACATTTTCTCTAAGTTAATTTGATGCATAATCCCGTTACCCGCTGGGATCACGCTGACATTTTCAAACGCTGTTTTACACCATTCGATAAAATGAAAACGATCTTCATTACGTCTATCTTCTATTGCGCGATTTTTATCAAACGCATCGCCTTCAAAGCCGGCATGTTCTACCGCCAATGAGTGATCGACAATCAACTGGGTTTCAACGACCGGATTCACTTTGGCCGGATCGCCACCTTGTTCAGCAATTGCATCACGCAGGCCAGCTAAATCCACTAGTGCTGTCTGACCTAAAATATCATGACACACGACTCGCGCCGGATACCAGGGAAAATCCAAATCTCGTTTACGCTCTATAAGCTGACGCAATGACGATTGTAAATGTTCAGGCTCACAACGGCGCACTAAATTTTCTGCCAACACGCGTGAGGTATAAGGTAAACCTTGATAAGCACCAGCTTGAATGTCCTCTATCGCCGCGCGCGCATCGAAATACTCCAGCCCAGTTTCAGGTAATACCTTTCGATATTGATTGTTCATCATGTTCTCCAAACCTTGATATTGCAGACTTTGATTATGCTCGTTGCGAAATAGGCAACCACTCTCGATGCTCTGGCCCTTCATAATCAGCACTAGGACGGATAATTCGATTATTAGCTCGCTGCTCAAACACATGTGCCGCCCAGCCAGTGAGTCGACTCATGACAAATATTGGCGTGAATAACTTGGTGGGAATATCCATGAAATGATAAGCCGAAGCATGGAAGAAATCGGCATTACAAAACAAATCTTTTTCACGCTTCATTACCGCTTCGACACGCTCTGAAACCGCATAAAGATTCGTGTCTCCTACCGCTTCAGAAAGCTTTTTCGACCACTGTTTAATCAGTGCATTACGAGGATCGCTTTCCCGATAAATCGCATGCCCAAAGCCCATGATCTTGTCATTGTTGGCTAGCATTTTCAGAATATTAGCTTCCGCTTCATCTGGCGTTTTCCAATCTTGAATCATCTCCATCGCCGCTTCATTGGCACCGCCATGCAACGGCCCACGCAGACTACCAATCGCCGCAGTAATACAAGAATGAATATCAGACAAGGTTGAAGCACAAACTCGCGCGGTAAAAGTTGAAGCATTAAGTTCATGCTCCGCATATAAAATCAGCGAGCAATGCATGACTTGTTTATGCAGTTCACTGGGAGCTTTATCGGTGAGGAGTTTGAGAAAATAACCGCCGATGGAATCTTCACTTTGCTCGAAAGTATCGACTCGCACGCCATCATGACTAAAGCGATACCAGTAACAAATAATTGCAGGAAACAGTGCTAACATACGTTCTGTCGCCGCTTGCTGTTGGGTAAAATCCGTTTCTTGTTCTAGATTGCCAAGCACAGAACAACCTGTACGCATTACATCCATTGGATGAGCATCCGCCGGAATCAGTTCTAATGCTTGTTTAAGCGCATCTGGCAGCCCACGTAGACCAATTAAACGGGTTTTATAAGCATCGAGTTCTGTTTGATTAGGCAAATGCCCGATTAGTAATAGGTGCGCTACTTCTTCAAATTGGGCGTGATTAACTAAGTCGGTAATATCATAACCGCGGTAAGTTAATCCAGTGCCTGATTTACCGACAGTACACAACGAAGTCGTGCCTGCACTTTGTCCACGTAAACCGGCTCCAGATAAAGTTTTGTTTGTCATTTAGAACTCCTTTTCGATATCACTGCGTTTGCTCTGTTGGCATCGTGCTTATTGCACTTAGTGGGCAGCGATATGGTTTTCACGTTATTGGTTTATCGAATATCGGGCGCTTCGCTTCTCGTTTCTCGTAGCTCGAAAAAAGCACCGTCATTTCTGTCACATTCTTTTAAGTCGTCATTCCTGAGGAGCCTAAGCGAGAGCAGGAATCTAATCACCACACCTTATATACCTAGATCCTCGATGTCGCCTAGGCTCCTCAAGGAGGACGACTTGATTGGCTAGTACGCTCTGAGCTACGATTTAAAGCCTTTTCTCGCTACTCGTCACACACAACCCGAAACTGAAAATATCGTCATTCCTGCCGAGCCTAAGCGAGAGCGGGAATCTAATCACCACACCTTATATACCTAGATCCTCGATATCGCTTAGGCTCCTCAAGGATGACGACTTGATTGGCTAGTACGCTCTGAGCTACGATTTAAAGCCTTTTCTCGCTACTCGTCACACACAACCCGAAACTGAAAATACCGTCATTCCTGCCGAGCCTAGGCGAGAGCGGGAATCTAATCACCACACCTTATATACCTAGATCCTCGCTGTCGCCTAGGCTCCTCAAGGATGACGGTTTTGTTAATTAGCGCTCTTCCGGCTCAGCTCTTACACGTAGCGAAGCGTTCACGTCACATGCAACTCAAAACAATCTTTCTTATTCTTCCGAAAACAGCCTATCTAACTTATCCTCATAATCATGATATTTAAGATGCTGATACAACTCCGCCCTAGTCTGCATTTGGTCAAGCAACGCTTCTTGATTACCCTCAACCAATAAATGCTTATAGACATTTTCTGCCGCACGGTTCATTGCTCGAAATGCGCTTAATGGGTAAAGCACCATATCCACTTTGGCTTTTGCTAATTGCTTCCCGCTAAATAATGGTGTTTGGCCAAATTCAGTAATGTTGGCCAGAATCGGTACATGACGCCCAACCGCTGACTGCAACGCCTCAGAAAACTGGACATATTGCTCTAGCTGGTTCATCGCTTCCGGGAAGATCATATCCGCCCCCGCTTCGACACAAGCAATCGCACGTTCAATGGCTTTATCAATGCCTTCAATCGCTAGCGCATCGGTACGAGCCATCACCACAAAGCTTTCATCGCTGCGAGCATCTACCGCGGCTTTTACTCGGTCGACCATTTCTTGTTGGCTCACAATCGCTTTATTAGGACGATGACCACAACGCTTCTGCGCCACTTGGTCTTCCATGTGAACCGCCCCTGCTCCGGCTTTTTCCATTGCCTTAATGGTGCGCGCAATATTAAACGCCCCACCAAATCCAGTATCGATATCCACTAGCAAAGGCAGATCACACGCATTGGTAATCCGCTCAACATCCACCATCACATCATTCAAGGTAGTCATGCCTAAATCCGGCAAGCCATAAGATGCATTAGCAATGCCACCACCAGAAAGGTAGATCGCCTGATGACCAATATTCTTTGCCATCATGGCGCAATAAGGGTTTATCGTACCGACGATTTGCAACGGATCATTTTGCTCTACCGCGAGCCGAAACTTTTGTCCTTGACTCAATTGTTGCCTCTGGCTTAATGTCACCATGGTCGTTCTCCTTAACTTGAATAGGTTTCTCTAACTGATTTGCTGTTCGATTAACTTACGACTACCTGAAATGTGTCGACGCATCAGCATTTCCGCCAATTCCTCATCACGATTCTTAATCGCCTGAAAAATAAATAGATGTTCATTGAGCGCATCAACCGGACGGGAATGCGAACGTGGGGATTGATAACGATACATGCGTAATAAGTGATACAACTCATCACACAGCAAGGTAATCAATTGAGTATTACGGCTGGCTTTAATAATGCAGTAGTGGAAATCAAAATCACCGTGTTGATGAAAATAAGACTGACCATCCGATTGATTGATATGCTCTGAATGTGTCGACAATACCTGTTCTAACGCATCGATTTCATCATCGGTCATACAACGTGCCGCCAAGCGAGCCGCCATGCCTTCCAATGCTTCACGCACCGCATATAAATCAATAAGCTTTTGCTGCGAGAACGTCGTCACCCTCGCCCCAACATGTGGGATTCTCTCAATTAACCCCAAAGCTTCTACCCGCATAATCGCTTCACGCAACGGCCCACGGCTGACCGAGAAACGCTTAGCCAGCTCAGGTTCAGAGATCTTACTCCCCGGCTCAAGCTCACCATTCACAATCGCTTCGATTAAATACTCGGTCAGGCTTTCTGATTTGGTATGCTCTTTAGCATCAGAAATATTGCTTATTACGCTGTCTGTCACGCTATCCATTTACACTTACTCCAACACCAAAGTGTCAACAATCTAAATTTTATGGTGATAAATTAAGCGATAAAGTAGGGGTATGTCAAAGAGATTGTCGACAACTTGCGTTTTATTGATAGAAAAGAAAGTGAGAATGTGAGCGTGGTGGCAAAAGTGAAGGTAGTTGTATACATGCGCTAAATCATTAAAGGTCATTTAACTAATTCAACTGTTTTACTCAAAAATTAAAAATTTCCTTTTACCATGGAAATCTCGCATATAGACATGTAAAATGCCTCACTTCTTTGCCATATCAATGTAATATTTCACACACTTTATACTTAAAAATAACAAACCTTAATTTTGGTTTGTTAAAAAATGACATACCAACTAAAATAAACGTACTTAAATGAAAAAGCCGGTAACTTATTATGTCAAATCAAGACTCAGGATATTGCTATTCATTCCCAGCAGTACGTGGAATACAAGCAGGGCGCCCTTTCTATATAGCGACCTGCCCCCTCAGAATCATCCCTAAAATCTTCAGTTACAATGAAGATGATGTTCCGCCAGAACTTCGGGCCCAGCGTACTTTAAACAAAACACGCATCCCAGAGATGGTTCGTTACTTACTTGATAATCCGAAAGAATATGTATTTTCAGCACTGACAGCATCAGTTGGTGTCGATATCTCGTTTAAAGATCACGAAGCCGCACCAAACCTAGGTATGTTAAAAATACCTATGGATGCTCAAATTCTTATTAATGATGGTCAGCACCGTCGTAAAGCAATCGAAGAAGCATTAAAAGAAAACCCCGATTTAGGACAAGACAATATCCCGGTCTTATTTTTCATTGATGAAGGTTTGGATCGTAGCCAACAAATGTTTGCAGACTTGAACAAATATGCCGTTAAACCTAGCCCTTCATTAGGTACACTGTATGACCAACGCGATGAAAGCTCTGAATTAGCTAGGTTACTTGCAACAACATGCAAACCGTTTATTGGCTTTGTTGAAATGGAAAAATCCAATATCAGCCCTAAATCCAACAAGTTATTCACTTTAAGCAGTATTAAACAATCAACCCGAGCACTACTTGGTAAAGGCCCCAAAGATGGTTTTAGCGATCAAGAGAAACAACTTGCGATAGAGTTCTGGCAAGAAGTGACAAAACACATAAAAGATTGGCAAATGGTAATCAATAAAGAGGTATCACCAGCCCAACTTCGTCAAGAGTATATTCATGCGCATGGCGTCGGTCATCATGCTATTGGCCTGCTTGGAAAGCATCTTATCTGTCAGAAGCCTGAAAGCTGGAAACAAGAATTATCAAAATTAGCTAATATCGACTGGCGCAAAACCAACCCAACTTGGATGATGCGCAGCATGAACCTCGGAAAGTTAAGTAAGTCGACTATTAATATTCAATTAACCGCTAACGCCTTGAAAATGGAGCTTGGTTTACCACTTACTCCCGAAGAAAAAGCGCTAGAAAAAGAGTTATCATGACACATCAATTACAACTGGCTGAAGACTTAGCCGAATACGAAGAGTTCATCAATAATGAGCTCTTCTCAAATCATCCTTTAAGCCACTACATCGCCGATGTACAGCGTGTTTACTGCGCTGATAATCGCCCCTGGGTAATTGGCTATAGTGGTGGTAAAGACTCGTCAGCAGTAATGAGTTTAATCTACCTTGCATTATTAGGTTTAGAAGCCAAAGACCGCCACAAGCCTGTATTTGTCGTATCATCAGATACATTGGTTGAAACGCCAGTCGTTGTTAATCATATAAAAGATTCATTAGCGGCCATAGAAAAAGGCGCGAAGCGAGATGAGCTGCCTATTACCTGCCACAAGGTTGTACCGGAATCAGATCAAACATTCTGGTCTAGCCTATTAGGTAAGGGATATCCGGCCCCTACTCGTTCTTTTCGTTGGTGTACAGAAAGGATGAAGATCGATCCTGTAAGTGATTTTATCAAATCAAAAGTTTCGCAATTTGATGAGGTAATTGTCGTTTTAGGCTCTCGTAGTCAAGAGAGCGCTTCACGTGCTCAGGTAATTGCGAAACATAAAATTGATGGTTCACGCCTTGCCCGACACACCACATTATCAAATGCATTTATCTTTACCCCTATTGATACATGGGCTGTTGATGATGTTTGGAAAATACTACGTCTTTGCCATTTAGAGACAAAAGAAACCCCTTATGGAACCAAAAACATCTGGAGCAATAAGTACGATCTAGAGTGGGAAAACCCATGGGGTGGCAAAAATTTAGTTCTATGGAATCTATATAAGGATTCATCAGGCCAAGGTGAATGCCCAATGGTCATTGATGAGACAACGCCATCTTGTGGTAACTCACGCTTCGGCTGTTGGACTTGCACTGTAGTAACAAAAGATAGAGCAATGGAAAGCTTAATCCAAAATGGTGAACAGTGGATGGCCCCATTACTTGAGTTCAGAAACAAGCTATCCATGACGACAGATCCAGCTAATAAAGCAGAGTATCGTAACTATAAACGTCGTACTGGGAAAGTCAGCTATCAAAACGCCAAAGAAGGCGAAGATATCAATGCCGAACGCAAATTTATTCCCGGCCCTTATTGGTTAAAGTACCGTAAGCAATGGCTACGCGAGCTACTTGAACTCGACAAAAAATATAAATCTGAAGAGCGAGGTATTGAATTAATTACTGAGCCAGAGCTTCATGTTATTCGTCAAGAGTGGATACACGATCCTAACGAGCCAGATTGGAATGATTCCTTACCTACGATATTTAGAGAAGTTTATGGTTACGATTTAAATTGGGTTTACGATGACAATGTAAGTTTTGGTAAGGATGATGCCCAACTCATCGTTGAATTAACGGAACAATTTGATGTTGAACCTGAAATGGTCCTTAAGCTCATCGAGTTAGAAGTATCCATGGAAGGCTTAAATCGTAGGACGGGCATCAATAACAAAATAGCATCATTACTTAAACGTGACTGGGGAAGCTTGGAAAGTATTCAAGAAAAACAAGCATCACTACAAAGTAAGATTGAATTCGACCTGCATCAGCAAGAGATTGAAAAATATAATAAAGATCTCGCTGAACTGGACGTCCAATTACAAAAAGAGTTTTAGATAGCGTTATGCTTATTACAAAATTAACATTAAACAACTTCCGTGTATTTCGTGGTATCCATGAAATTGACTTGCGCCCAGTGGATGCTGTTTTAGACTCAAACGGAATAGCTCAACGAGATCCTCGCCCTATCATATTATTCGGTGGTCTAAACGGGGCTGGTAAAACGTCAATCCTATCGGCTGTTCGTTTGGCCCTATTTGGACGTCAATCTTTCAACAAGCTATTAAGTAATAATGAGTATATCGAATCACTATCAAACCTTATCCATAGAGGAGTAGGTCTTGGAGGAAGCCAAAATCAAGCTTCCATTGAGCTCGAATTTGAATACAGCCAAAATGGTAAAACGAATACTTATAAAGTGATTCGTAGCTGGAAAAAAGGCCAAAAGGACAAATTGCACCTTGAGCAGGACAATCAGCACTTATCAGAGTTAAGCTACGATCAATGCCAAGGCTTTTTAAGTGAACTCATCCCGACAGGAATCGCCGACTTATTTTTCTTTGATGGTGAAAAAATCGCGGATCTTGCGGAAGATGAATCAGGCAAAGTACTAAAAACCGCCGTACGTCGTCTGCTAGGCTTAGATATCTTAAGTAAGCTAAAAAGTGACTTAAATATCTATCTAAAAAATCAGGGAAACAAAGCGCTAGCAAAAGATGTTCGTGCTGAAATGGAGTCCTTAGAAGCAGATAGAATTCAGCATGAAAGAAATGCAGAAAAATTACGTAGTGAAGCCGACTTAGTCGATGCGCAGATCAACCTTATTAATAACGATATTATAAGTTATGAAAACCAGTTGACACAAAATGGTGGTGCATGGGCAAAAACACGAGAAGAAGAAACGTTAAAAGTCGACGCATTACTAAAAGAAAAAGTAGAGTTAGAAAAGCAAATTCGAATGGAAATGGAGACTAGTCTCCCTTTTTCGCTCGCACCAAATGCGATGAAACGACTTCAAAACCAAATTAAGCAAGAGCAACAAATTAAAAAGAAACAAAATTTTAGTAATGAACTTGATGCCTTTTTAGAAACTCTACAATCCCAATATCCGGGCTTTGGGACTGATGATGCTAAAACTGCAATTTCTAATAGCTTTAAAGCGCATGTGGGTAATTTAGACTCGGTTGATCTTCTACTCGATATATCTGATCGCCAAGCCAATACTATCGACTATCAAGTATCAAATCTTTCTAAGGAGTCCTTTGAACGCTTTGATACTGCAAGAGTACGTTTACAACAAGTGGAAGAAGACATAGATAATGCCTCCAACAACATTGCTCGTGCTCCAGAACAAGAGCAGGTTCAAGAATTATTCTCTAAAGTCCGATCTCTAGATAAAAAGAAGCAATCATTGATTAATTCATATTATGAATTGCTCAATAAAGCAAAATCAGAATTACGCTTAGCTTTAGAGACGGCGCGAAAAATCCAAAAAATGCATGACTTATATAAAGACCAATCAGCGAAAGATCATAGTATCACTAATGCTCAAAACTCGATGTTACTGGTGGATAAGTTTAGCGAGCAACTAACCAAATCACGAGTTAAACAACTGGAAAAGGAATTTGTTGCCTCATATACTAAACTAGCACGTAAAGAGGATTTACAAATTACCGCCTCAATCAATCCTGCAACTTTTGATGTGGAATTACTGGATGATCATGGAATAAAAATTAACCGTTCAGCAATGTCTGCAGGTGAAAAACAAATTTATGCTATTTCAATACTAGAAGCTTTAGGTAAAACATCTGGTCGTAAATTACCTATTATTATTGATACCCCACTGGGTAGACTCGATTCACATCATCGTGACAAACTGGTTGAGAATTACTTCCCGACTGCAAGCCATCAAGTCATCATCTTATCGACCGATACTGAAATTGATAAAAACTATATCGACTTGATCCAGGATGATATTGCCAAGACCTACGAGATCAGCTTTGATGGGTTAACCAAGTCATCAAAATTAAAACCAGGTTACTTCTGGAAAGAAGCCATTAAGGAGACGATATAATGTTACCTAACCGAATGAGCTTAACTCGCACAACAGAAGAACAACTCAAAAAGTTAAAGGGCTATACAGGGATAACTCCTAACGTATCAGCTCGTATCGCTTTCTTCCGATCGATTGAAAGTGATTTCCGCTATATTGGTAAAGAAGCTAAATTAGATGGCTCATTAATTTTGGATAAGTACACTTGGCTAGGTGAAACTAGTGATGTAACTGAGTTGGTATTAAAAATGTACTACCCAGAGCTTGATGCAAAAGAATACGAACAAGCTTGGGCAGCACATGTTGAAGATGGGATTGCGTCGATTCGAAACCACAAATCTTTGTCGGACCTTTCAAAATCGCTTTAAACAAACCTATCCCCAGAATTAATATTCCGGGGATTTTTTCATATACTATTATTAGCTGACTTTAGGGAAGTATTGCTCTATAGCAGTTTTTATTTTTGCACCTTTATAGAAATTCAGCATATTATTATCATTTTGGAAGCTATCTTTAAAACCTTCATCTCTAATCCAATTTTCAAAATCAATCCAATTAATCATTATATCTTCAACGACAACTGTTAAATCTGAGCGAATCTCATCAAGTGAATATTTAGAAAACATTGCAGAAATAACTGCATATTTACCGTACCTAAATGCACTTCCAAATTTAGATACACTATACTTATCATCCGATGTACGATGCTGTTTCTCCATATCTTTCAAGTTAAATAAAGCTTTCACAGCATATATGTAGGATTCATACTTTTCGCCATCAGATAAAAAATTATCCACACCATCACTACCAAACAATAGTTTCTTGCTTCCGCTTCTAGCTAAGCCAGGCTCAATAATAGAGGCAAAACAACATCTCACGAGATCATCTCTCTTTATGAGCATACTTCTATCTAAATAACCTTTAGCTATACCATCTCCAAACTCACCCCTTTTTCTTTCATAATACAAACCTGAGTGCTTAAATGCATACTTCTGGAAACTAACCTGGCTCTCTTGATTTGCTTTTCTGTCCGCATCATCAATAGGATTTTGTCGATTGGTAGCTTGACTAACATTTTCTACTATTTTTAAATGTTCAGGAAGAAACCCTGAAAGCTTGTCTTCTTCCTCATCTTCTTCATCAGCTTCAAAAGAGATAACTTTAACCAAGACTTCTTTACCATAAAAATACTCCTTTATTTTGTCTTCGTCTCCTTCTACTTCTTCATAAATCTTGCTTAAAGTAAATGCTGTTTGGCCACCATTTATTATCTGTGGCAAGCTTATAGATAAGGAAGCTTTATTTTTTCTTCCAGTCTTCTCAGTAAAATAGCAACCACTACATACTATCGTTAGACCGTTATTGTAGAGAGCAAATTCATTATTCTTGCTTTCTTTTAAAGTGTTAACAATTTCACTATTTACGGAGTTCTTTCGCATATCCAGATAACTTCTTGGATTATAGTGAAGTATGGCATTTTTATACTTATTCATTATTTTTGCTATTTCGATAGTGGGTACAAATAACACCGTAATATTTGCATCTACACTACCCAAGTCAGCATTATATTGAATTCTAGGATGTTGAGAGTTAGATAAATCAATGCTAACCTCAAGATCATCACGGCTATAGTAATTACCACTGACTACAGGATATACAAGTTCATCATATGCTAAATTAAAGTCAATAACTTTACTCTCATAACCGCCAGTCAGTTTTTCTAACTTATTTTTGTCGTGTTTACAATTAGCTAAAATAATTACGTTATATTCATACTTGGCTTTATGCTTTAATTTATCAAGTGCATCTTGAAATCCTTTAACTTTACCATTGTATTTATTGCCATTTTCACAAATTTTCTCACCGTCGAGAATACGAGTTATATCCATCTTTAGCAGTTCATCAATTTCAATCTCTTTTGATTCAAAGTTTTTTTTATTATGTCTGAATTTAGATTGAATAATGTTGATAGACTTACTATCTGTATCGATATAGTACGCATCTATACCACCATCATTTGAACCGTCCAGTATCAACAACTCTCTCTCGGAAAAATCCAACATGCCAAACTTAGCCATGAGATAAAGATGTATATATGCTCGAGACCTAGATTGCTCAAGTTTTTTGTCATCACTGGTACTGTATAATTTCTTATATTTAGCCGGAGCTTCAGAAATAATCTTATCTAGAATATTTATTAGAGTACTGTATTTACTATCCATTAAATGTTACCTTTGTTTTAATTTTAATCCTTAGATTATTTTTATAACTCCCAAAATGCTCTATCTCGCATCTTGACTATCTTCTTAGCACCATTGATGTATAAGCTGTAATGCTTCTCAAGCTTATTGATAGTTTCCATTAGTTTCTCTTGTTCTGCTCTTTCATTTACACCGAACATGGCTTTAAGCTCTTGCGGACGAATCTTCGCAACCCGGTGAATTACCCATGTCAGTACATAACTTGAGTAATCGTTCTCACCAGTTTGGAAGTGTGTAATGTCTTGTGTCGATAAAATTACACCGACACCATACTCACGGCCTTCCTTCAAGATTTTGCGCAAGCTTGGGAAATTTTGAGACATAAAGTTGTCGGCTTCGTCCACTAAAACCATCTTGGTTATTTGTCGGAAGTCTCCCTGTACTTCGGGCTTACCTTTCTTCTGCATTTGTGAGTAGAAAAGGTCTAACGTAAGTGCAACAACAAGGTTTTGAATTTCTGATGGATAACCTGCAAGCTCAACGACTGTGATGCCATCAACAAGATCGTAAAGGCTCATACACTTGGTGTTGTCGTCTTCGAAGATCTCTAACTCATATAGACTTTCAAGTGCCGCGTATAACGAATCTTCATCTGGATCTGTTTCAATAAACAAGTCCCACACCTGTGAGATTGTCGGTGCTGGTTTTGTCCAAGTGCTTGGATCCGCTTTGCGAATAGCAGCTAACTCATAAGCTTCACCCACCAACTTACGAAGACGTAGTTGCTGTTTTTGTCCTAAGCCAAAAGCTTTACCCATAGTTTCAGAAAAACCTCGGGCAGTATGTACTGGCAGCATTGGCATATCGCCGAATAGACTCAACGGGTTATATGGCAATTTGTGAAGATTAAACTTTTTACCTGCAGTCGTTTGCTGAAATTTATCATCTACATAGTCGGACTTATAATCAAAAATCAGCATACCTATTGATGCACTATTCACATTATCTGTCTGATTGCGATAAAGCTGTGTAATCACCGATTTAGTGAACTGGGTTTTACCTGTACCCATGGTGCCTATGATGCCGGTGTTGGTATTCATAAACTTAGCCGTATTGGTTGGTTCCCAATTCAACGGGGCTTGCGTCAAAGCATTATGACCAAATAGGACACTTAAGTTAGTACTCGATGACTTTACCTCTAAGGTGCCGTCTTCCAAAGCACCTTGTCCTGGAACATCTTTACCCGAAGCTATGTGTCCTTCCTCTACGTCAGAGTAAGGCACTTCAGCTTCGATATTTAGATCACTCTCAAAATCAGCAACTTCTTTAGGGTTGTTATCGCTCATTGCATCATTGTGATTGTTTCCTTCAATTGCTTCTGCTTGAGTGTTTTCACCAAGAATATACTGTGCTGGTACGTGACAAAGCTTGACGACATCTAACTCATTAAGCACTTTTTTCAGGGGCGTATCTACCAAATGAGGAAGCAACCCCATTGGCAGGTCTACTTTTAACACACCTTCCAACATTTGATATTCAGGTTGCAAGCAACCTACCCCTTCAAGATGACTTATGACAAAGCCGTCTGGATAATCAGCGATTGTTGCTAACGAGTAGTCGCCTTTTAGCCACTCTTCTTTGTGAGCTAACAATAAATCAAAATAATCTGGGGCAAACACATTGTACAAACGGTATTTATCTACTTGCATCAAAACTTGTCGCATGAACAAGCCGCGGTAAAGTTTGCTTGCTAGATTGTCATTACCAAGCAAATCTTCACTCAGATAGCGTAAGAGCTCTTTTGATTGTTTGACTGCTTTTTTGTAGTCAGGAATAGAACCTGTTTTTACTTCCACCGGCAGCAAGTACATGTCTTGCCCTTTAAGACCAACGAGCAGTACATCATCAGAGATCGCACCTTTTTTATAACCTTGAATGTTACGGGAGAATTCACTGTCTGACATCTTCAGACCAATGTTGCCAGAAACACGGATCATTTCTGCCACAGAAAGCGGAACCCATGTAATATCTGAGTTGTGCACTAAACTAGTGACAAACTTATAGGCACCAATCACACCTTTACGTTCTTTATTGATCGTTGGTGCGCACGTCATCATCTTCAACAACCAATCACCATTAAAAGCATTGAATTCGTTGATTTGACCACCGTCCCCCTGCTTGACGACTTTCTCAAACAAACCACGCTGCGCCGTTACGGTAATGGCATCGTAACTAGATGAACTGGTATACTGATCGGAATAGTGAATCAAAACGACATCTTCATTACTGTGGAAGAAATCTAATGTCACTTTTGGATCAATGATAGTTGTCCAAATAGAACTATCGTATGAGCGCTCTAACAGTCCTTTGAAATCTTCACACACAGCAAGCGCTATCGCATTAGTTCCGTTATATGGTGTGTTTGGCTTTAGAGCAGGTTTTAATAAGGCACCAACGTACTTAGCCATCATTAGGTGTGGATAATCTTGATAATCCGTCCCCTTTAAACCAAAGCCAGTAAAGTAAGAGCCAGATTTACTCTCAGACGCATCGCCTGTTAATAAACCATCACATGCTATGCCAGAAGCCATATCTTCGACTGCAATATCTGAGCAATCCACTTTTCCGTTATTGCGGAAGAATGAAAGATGCGCGTATGACTGACCATCTTTATTCGCTTGCTCATTAGTAAACTTGCTGTAGGTTAAACGGGTACGAAGGATATCAATGATGGTATCCGCCACTTCACGTACTTTACCTTTATTTAGTTCTAACCACTCTTTCAGCTCATCGTAATTTGCCGTCTCTGCAAAGCGATCAAACGCATTAAACGTAAGTTTGTCATCATAAAGATTGATATGAACCGAAGCGGATTGTTCTTGATTGTTACGGATGTAATCCACCAGCCCCATAAACAGTTCTTCTGCGCTGTCTTGATTCACAGCATTAATGATGATGCTCTTCTCAGAGCCTGTAAATAATTGACTAAATGCGGTTTGGAACTCATCGATTTTTTCTTTGACGAGTTTACGTACGAACGTAAGCGAGCTCTTTTCTTGAGGGACACTCTTGATCCAAAATGCGTTTTCTTTCAATTGTTGGTTGTAAGCAAACTCATGCTGAGGATGATAGACGTATGGCAGCAAACCTTTTGGCGATAAGCGCTCAAACGTCACATCAGGCAAGCTGACAAAACTATCATCTTCACAGATCACTTTGCGCAGGTTTAGGTAATAAGCCAAGATTAACGGGTGAAACGGAGAGTAATATTCGTCGTCTTCTGACTTAACTAAACCGATTTGTAGTGCTACTTTTTGTTCTTTCGTAAGCATACTGCCCGTTGGGATCCCTTCAAAATAAGAGAGACACGCATCGACAACATTTTGTACAAGTGCCGTAAAGTCATCCCCCCAGGAAGCTAGCGATGGTGTAGTACGGCGTAGCTCAAGGTAGTCATATAGTTCCGTATATGAAGAGTGTATAGCATCGTCGATTGATTGTACGTCTCCTAGCTTGATAGTGTCAGTGTTAGAAATAGAAACGACTTTGTCATTTATAAAGGTCTCTTCCCATCGCAACAGCTTTAAACGGACACCAGGTACAAAAAACTCACTGTTATCGATACCAACTTTACCTTTTTGAGAATAAAACTCACCATTGTATTCATCTTTGAACAATTTATGGTAACGTCCTCGGTTGAGCAGCAACGGTAAGCTTAATGAGTCTGTTGCCACAGCCCCTTCAACGTTAAATTTGAGTTGGTTTTCGGCGGATTTTACTGCAAAATCAATTTCATCAGCTTCGTTAGCAAGTGCCTCAAAGTCCACCACAGAGTACTCTGCGACGTCTACGATTTGTTTAGCGTCAGTTAGAGAACAAACTGCACCACTCTCTTCTTGGATTTGAAGCTTATTCTCTTCCATATTCAGCGTTAAACGCCGTTTAGCAGGAGAAGGCTCTATCAAAAAGATGTTTTTGAACGGCTCTATATAAAACTCACCCTTTCGAATAACTAGGCAACGAAAGTTATATACTTCTGATTTGTTCTCTCGTTTTAATGCCAAATTGAAAAATAAGGGTTCGTTATTATACGTGCCTTTTAAACTTGCTCTAGTAGTCTTAAGACCATTTAGTGTTGAAATAACTTCTTTATTACCAAGCGCTTTAGCTGGTTGGATTTTAAACTGACTCTTTTCTAGATTACTTGCACCTTGGAAAATCAGCTTCAATTCGAAATCATTGACACCATCATCTAGCTCAATAATAAGGTGGCGATCTCGCATACCAGCTTTGGTCTCTGCACGGTTCCGTGCAGTAATGGTCATGCCTTCACTTGCTTGCTCTTCTTCAAGAACGAGCTGTTGTTGTGCATTACGTTTTTTCTCTTGAAGAAACGCTTCAAATTCCACATCTTTCCACGCATCAGTTTCAGCGAAATGTTCATCAATGAATTTTTCACCGAATAGCTTCAATCGGTCATGTAATTGATCACCAAAATGTTCGACCTCAAAAGAGAGCTCCTCATAAAGAGCACGGTTATCTTCAAGACGCCTTTTGATCTGTTTTGGGTTCCCGCTCATTTGAGCCACAAGTGGATCCTCAAACATACCCAGTTCATTGAAGCGTAAATCTCCGTCTTCAACCGCCTTGTAAAGTGACTCAAACCCAAACATCGTTGCGCCATCTTCAAGGATGGCATCAAACTGGTCATCCAATAGACAATTAGACACATCACGGCCTTTGTCTTGTTGATCAATCAACCCTTTCATCGCCGCTTTGATTTTGCTTGGGCTCCACACCTGACCACGCTGAGCCAAATCTTCCGCTGAGTTGATCAAAGTATCCAACAAGCTGTTATGAATAATGACCAATGCACAACCTTTTAGATAACCTGACTGACTAGCAACCTCATCGCGTAGGTGAGATATATAGTTTTCAGTAAACCCCAGGTATTCATCAGGCTCTTCACTATGAATTACTGGCACTATCCTACAATTAGATAGTGAAATAAACGGCAACTCAATACTATTACTCGCACTCACATTCCCTTGTGAATGCGCGATCATCGCTTGATACAAACGAATACTGTTTTCACTATCTGGTGACTTGAACTGGTAGCGGAAGCCAGCCTTAATATGAGTTTCAGCGTCAGCAAGAAACTGTTCAACTAGAAAGGTCTCAAATTGTTTTACGGACATAAACTGCGTCTCCACTATCACTCATACGCTCAACGTTACCAATGCGCTCATAGAATTTAATTAGTTCTTGTTCGGTTTGTTTATCAACGAAAATACCACGCTGTTTAAATGCGGCGATCAGCTCATGAAAACGGAGTTTGTCCTTTTCACCAACAACAAGGTTGGTTAATAAAATGATGTAGTCTTGGTTAAGTACTAAAACTCGGCCACTACGACCTCGACTTTGAATAAAGTGAGACGCGAGATACTTCTCTACTTCAGAAACATATTTTTTATTGATGTTGAATCGCTCACCAAAACTAAACTGAGCCATGGCTAACTTCAGGATGTTACCAAGCCAGTCAATAGCAGATTCCGACTCATCAAATGATGTATCTAAATCACGTTGCTTTTTAAAGGCTCGGGCAAAGCTCTCTAACTCACTCTTTAGGTGCTCATAGCTAGATTCTTGAATGCCTTTTGAAATAGTCCACAATGGTACTTTTACTGCATTCTTGTCACCTACACTAGGTTGCAAAAGCTCTAACATCGTCAACATAGGAAATAAACGAGTTGCAGATTCATTAAATAGCTTATAACCGTGGTTTTTGATGTGCATACGCTCATTACTAGCACGTTCATGATCCATGATGAAATACAGAGGTTTCGCAGCTGGCTCTTCGCCAGATCGCCAATCGGTGAGCGATAAACTCAGCTGGGCAGTGTAAGCAAAACCGTAAAAAGACAAGAAGGATTCAATTTCGCTCAATAAGTACTTAGGTCGACTTGACAAGAATTTCAAATCATCACGAAATGCTTTAGATAAGAATGGCAGGTATGGGTGTTCAGTTGCTTGCATTGATGAATCCGCTTTCATCTTGTCACACAAAGTCGAAAGCATTTCTCGTTCGATAAAATTAAGTTTTGTATCGAACTCTTCGACGCGCATATTCTGAAGTAAGTTGTTGAACATAGAAGCAACACGAGCGTCACCTGCAGAAAATTCACCTTTCTGTGCTCGAAATAGCAATAGTTCAGGGCTCACAGAGAAAATACCTTTGTTATCAAAATACATCTCTCTTAATACTTCCCAGAACTCTTCTTCACCTAACTTTTCTTCAAACGCAGACTGACAATCAGAAACAAAATTTTCGTATTTATAACCTTCAATCTTCTTACGCAATAGCCCGCGCAGTACTAGCCCAATTACCACATTAAAATCAAAGTCATTGCCTTTGGTACGAATAGGTAAATAGCTATTAAGGCTATTTTTATTTGGTACTTCTTCCGCAGTTTGTGGCAACTTCGGATTAAACGGTTTGATGTATTTATCCATTGTCATCTTAAATACCACTCACTTCGAAATACTCGTCATCTTCATTAACGATCTTGTAGCGCTTATCATTTTTCAGGATAAACAGGGTGTTCTTCTCGTTTGCAACAGTGATGAGCTGTTCAATCACCTCATCCAACAAAAGCACCGCATTTTTATCGTGCTTGTTAGGTCGATACCCCTGATTAATCTTTTCTAGCAACTCAAGTAAGTTAATACTGATTGGCATTGGAAGCAGAGCGTTATCATCAGCACGGATGTGCGCATTGAAAGAACCAATTTTGCCAACACCTTGAGTTTTTATCGCTGTAAAATCAGGTTTCACCTCAAGCTCTGCTGCGGTTTTAAAACCGTTGTATTCTGAGATAAAAAATTGGTCTTTATCGAGCGTTGGGGAGTGACGATTACAATAACGATGAATCGCCGAAATTAGGATGTCTTTATAGAACTTGTTTAGCTCTTTTTTCTGTTTACCCGAACCATCAAACTCACGATGAAGCAGCCAAGTATTCGCGTACTGATTCACTAAAGAATTATCAAAGTCGACTTTCAGTTTGTTGATATAACTATTTGCAAACTGCTCTTCATCTTTAAGCAAGTAAACCATACGAAGGTAAGAAGCGGCATTTGATACATCAAATACACCCAGGCGCTTCACTTGTTCTTTCAACTGAGTAAAACCTCCATCTTCAATGCCTAAACCAAATTGCAAAACGAACTCATCAATCTTGCGAGTATGAATGTTACTTGGGTCGAAGCTTTGAATATGTTCTAACAACTCGTTATCCGCACCAGAAAACAGATTATTAAATAGATAACCGTCCATTGATAAAATCTGGAAAATAAAATCCAGTAAAGCACGCGCGGTTAAAAATTGATCTTTGATAAGACGAGTTTTTAGTAGCAAAGCAATAATGTTCTTTTGAACTGAGCCCAAACCTAACAAAGCGTAATTGGTTGTTAGCATGCTGTGACCAGACTTTTTTACTTCACTATCGTAGAGTGCAAAAAAAGGATTATCCAAAGTCGGCTCTGTAAGGCGAGCAAGGAATTTAGCAGCAAAATCAGATGTATTTTCTTCGTGGTCAAGGGTAAATTTAGGATACTGTTCAAAGTCTAGAAATGTATGATTGGCTGGAATTACGTGCGTTTTATTTTCTAGGAAAGCCTTTATCGACGCTTTTACATCGTTATGCTGATGAGCACCTTCCTCAGCATAGTTACCCAACATCCCAATATTAATACCAACGACAAGAGGCTTTTCATTTGCTTTGAATTGTGTGAATCGCTCATCTAATGCGTGAATAGCCGTCTGGCTTGGGGTAAAGCTATGTGTCGCATCAAGATGAAAATCATGTGTAGACTTGTGCAACTTACTATATCTAGTCAGTATTTCAGACTTACCATCACCGCTGCTACCACATAAAAAAATCACTTCATTGCTTTTGGCTGATAACAATTTCTTTCTAAAGTCTTCTTCGATATCAGTTTTTATATATATATAATTTTTGTAACTATTGAGCATATCGATATCATGCTCTCTTTCTGTACTCACTGCGTATGGTGAAGATTTAGAAAAAATGCTTATAGCTTGCTCAAGTTTCAATGCTTTTACACCTAATTAGTTAATGACAATTCACATACTAATAAGTTAACAGATTAGAGTCGAGAGCTAACACTCTGAGAATTAGGATAAATTGCACTATAAAACTATTATGTGATCTAAATTGATTTTTCATTTCTATAATTGCGATACAAAAAAGCCCCAACATTTCTGCTAAGGCTCTAAATGTAGCAGTGAGTGAGGTCTTCGACTTGAGATTTTAAGTGTTTGTTATTACTTGATAAGTTAATAATGATAATAGACTCCTATTACTTAACAAATATGTTCATTCTAACAATCACCTTTAGCATAGCATTAAAGCTCTAAACCTTTCCTAAGAGATGACATTTCTACTATGAGACGCTAGAATCATAAGAACTATTTAGCTAATCATCAATTATACAACGGGAAGGTTTATGAGCTGTGAAACGAAATTTAACATCATTGTCCCAGTCATAATGGTTGCCAGTTTTTTAACCGGTTATTTTATTGTCTAACAAGACCACTGGGTGATTAATAAACACGATTTAAATAAAGCCTAAATCATTGTCCCGTATGCACAGTAATAAACTTTTGCTTTGGACTGGTTGGTTTCTCAGGAATAGTTAAAGCCAACTTAGCAGCGTCAATCAATGGTTTTACAATCGACTTCCTCACGTAGTACTCATTGTCACTTAAACCTAAATATTGTTGTATTTCTTGCCTACTTTTAGGGGTTTGGCAAAATTCGAGTACGCTTTGTTCTTTATCGTTAGCTTCCGGGGTAGCTTCCGGGGTAGCTTCCGGGGTAGCTTCCGGGGTAGCTTCCGGGGTAGCTTGTTTTAATGTCTCTTGAGAGTCAATAAACCCTTTAGCAAATGGAATGACAACTCGAATGAAGTTAGGGCTAAATTGGTAAATGCTTTGAGGATATGCTTCTAAAATACGATGAATACATTGGCGAGAAGATTGATAAGGTAATATTTTTGGCTTCATTGTCTGCTACTTTGTCCCCTAGAGGTAATAGCACACTGCCTAGAAATGAAAAAAGGCCTGAATAATCAGACCTTTATAATGTGGCGGTGAGTGAGAGATTCGAACTCTCGGTACGTTGCCGTACACACACTTTCCAGGCGTGCTCCTTCAGCCACTCGGACAACTCACCGAATTTTGTTGTTAAGGCTTTGCTTAACGAGGCGCTAATTTAATGATTATGCTGGGTAAGGTCAAGCGCTTTGGGGCTTTTTCCGGTGTTTTGTGGTTAAGTGGTCAATATTTAACTTATTTCGTTATCCAACCACTGACCTTATGTGTACATCGGTACTCTAAACCACTTACGACACGCATCTAAGAACACGCCATACACTACCCCCATTCCACCCGCGACGACGGCGTTGCTGATCACTGCGGTTAGGATTTGATTTGGAGTTGCTCCGACGACTAATAAAATCATGGCATAAACTGGTGACTGAAACGTCACATAAGCACACATATCGGCCAGTTTCTTCATCCAGCGACTTATAGAGATATATTGGCTTTTACGTAGCACCCAATCTCGAAATAAACCATAAGGAATGGCGATGATAATATTTACTGGAATCGATAAGGTTCTTGAGGCTAGTGATTGTTGAAAAGACATGCCTGATACAAAGATCTCTATCGCCATGCCGGCAATAAAGCTAAACACTACCATTGCAAACATATCGGCTGCGGCTTGGCGAAAGCGGGCTGAACCTGAAAACGACATTTGCTTACCTACCTATCAAGAGTAAAAATCTAATAAAATTGATGAGTTAAGTCGTGATTCACTCCCCTTCTCACTTTAGGAAGATTATATTCACACCTACCCAGTTAAATCAAAGCATTAAAAACTATTTAATATTTATTTAGTGGTTTTTATTGTTATATTTTAAAGTTAAAACCAGTATATAAAACTATATATTCCAATAAATACAAACGGATTCACTAGCCTTTTTGTTGGGTTTTTATCAAAGAGTTTTAAACTTTTCTAATAACGGTATGTTCTCATCTATGAGCTTGCTATCATTACCTCATCATTTGTGAATAGGTAAATACCGTGACGTTAGATGAACTGTTAAACCAACCTGAGCTTGAAAACAAATTATTAAATGCCGCACAAACACAAGGCTTTATCACTGCCATGGCGGCTGCACCACATTTGCTTGATCCTTCTGAATGGCTTCCGTTCTTATGGGGGGGTGAAGAAACGGCTCCTTTTGAGACTGCTGATCAGTTTGAGCAATATGCTGAACTTGTTATTGCGGAATGGAACCGTATTCATCCTGCTTTGCTTGAAGGCACCTGGAGCTGGCCTGAAGGCTACGCGTTGGATGAAGAAGAAGTGGTAACTGAATCGGTTCGTGACTTTGCTGAAGGCTTATTACAAGGCTGGCAGCTTAGCCGTGATGATTGGGAAAACTTGATGCCTGAAGACAGTGAAGATAACGCATTACTAGGTGGCGTATTGCTGTCTGTAAGTATGCTTTATGATCCAGAAACGGCTATTATGACGCTATCTGACCAAGGGTTAACGGGCTTGGATGAGTTTGCTGAGATCTATAATGCAATGCCTGTCATGCTGTGTGGTTTAACGCTACGTGGTAATCAGTTGGCGCAAGATACGAATCATTAATATTGCGGGTCTCGAGTCTCGGGCGCTTCGCTTCTCGTGGCTCGGATAGAAGAAGATTGTTGCGAGAGCCGAGAACGCTTCGCTTCGGGTTACGTGTTAGAGCAAAAAACAAAGAAAGGCCGATATATTGGATTATATCGGCCTTATTTGTGTGCGTTATAATGTTATAGGGAAAACGTTAGGAGATCCTGAACTGCGCTCCTACGTCGCTTTTCAGGATGACGGTTGATTAGTTTTAGCTTTTACACTTAGCGAAGCGCTCACGCTACACACCACTCAAAATCCAAACATCGTCATTCCGTACATGAGCCTAAACGAAGAAGATAAAGAATCTCCTACCACACTACTCATCAGATACCCGCCTGAGATCCTAAATTACGCTCTTACGTCGTTTTTCAGGATGACGTTTAATTTCATTTGGCTTTTACACGTAGCGAAGCGTTCACGACACACTCAACTCGAAACAGAAAAACACCGTCATTCCGTACATGAGCCTAAGCGAAGAAGATACGGAATCTCCTACCGCTCATTACTCATTAAACCTCTGCCGGAAAATCTAAATGCGACCTTTCCTTGCTTTTCGGCTCTCGAGCGCAGCGTCCCCGCTCCTCGGCTCTATTCCAAGCCACGAGAAGCAACGCGCCCGAACAACGAGTCCCGTTTACTTACGCATTCCCTTTCACTTTCAGATTTAGCGACTCTGCAAAATCTAGCATGCGGTTTAGCGGAATAAGTGACTTCAATCGAATGTCTTCATCGACAAAGATTTCATGATCTTTGCCACCTTCTGATAATGCGCTTTCAATCGCTTTTAGGCCATTCATTGCCATCCACGGACAATGTGCACAGCTACGACATGTTGCACCATTACCTGCTGTTGGGGCTTCTACTAGTTCTTTTTCTGGCACGAGTTGCTGCATCTTGAAGAAAATACCTTTGTCGGTTGCCACGATCATTTTCTGATGTGGTAATTCTTTGGCAGCTTTAATCAATTGGCTGGTTGAACCTACTGCGTCAGCAAGTTCTACAACGCTCGCTGGTGATTCTGGGTGAACCAGTACCGCAGCTTCTGGATACAGCGCTTTCATATCTTTCAGTGCTTTGGCTGAGAACTCATCATGTACGATGCACTCCCCTTGCCATAACAACATATCAGCACCGGTTTTCTTTTTGATATATGAGCCTAGGTGACGATCTGGACCCCAAATGATTTTCTTATCTTCTGAGTCTAGGTGCTCAACGATTTCATTGGCAATACTTGAGGTCACCACCCAATCTGCGCGAGCTTTTACTGCTGCTGAAGTATTGGCATAAACCACTACGGTGTGATCTGGGTGGGCATCGCAAAATTCGGTAAATTTATCAACAGGGCAGCCTAGATCTAATGAACACTCTGCTTCAAGTGTTGGCATAAGAATGCGTTTTTCTGGCGTAAGGATCTTGGCTGATTCCCCCATAAAACGAACACCGGCAATAATAAGTGTAGAAGCGGAATGACGGTTACCAAATTTCGCCATTTCTAATGAATCACCAACAAAGCCACCGGTTTCTTCTGCGAGTGCTTGGATCTCTGGATCGGTGTAATAGTGTGCGATCAGTACCGCGTCTTTTTCTATCAGAAGTGCTTTGATTTTTTGAATATAATTTTCACGTTGCTCTGCAGTCAAAGCGACCGGTTTTGGGGGAAATGGATATACGGTATCGATTGTATCGTTGATATGCGCCATTGCTCTTACTCTACGCAGTTTTAATAATTCGATTATTGTACACCTATTAAGGGGAATACTAAAACCGGACTTTTTCTGCGTATCGATACCCTAGTGACTTGGGTATTACATTGGCACATGATAGAAATAATCAAGCCACCTGTTGATTATAATAACTCTGGTTACTATAAACAGCATGGTGGCTTAAGTGTCATCAGCGATATGAAAGCTTAATTTAGGCTATAAATTCTTTTGCGCGAGTTTTGCAGCTGATGAGTTCGGATATTCACTTATCACTTGCTGGTAATATTTATTCGCTGCGGTATTGTTATTATTACGCTTGGCAATATCACCCAACTTCACTAGAGCATCAGCACGTTTTGAGGAGTCTTTATAACTCACAACTGCGGCAAAGCTTTTCGCTGAGTCTACATCCTGCTTTTTCGCAAAATACAGTTGCCCTAACCAATAATGTGCGTTGGCCGCATAGCCTGAATTTGGATACTTGGTTTGAAAATCTTTTAACGCAACAATTGCGCCATCGTAGTTACGATCTTTTAAGATCATATCAACGGCATCTTGATAAGCGCTTTGCTCATCACCGGATGCTTTAATCACTTCAGAAGATGCAGCAACACCACTTGTTTTAACAGTGGTAGAGGTTGATACACCACTTTTTTTAAGCTCATTAACTTCAGTACGAAGCTTATCAAGCTCAATAAATAATTGGCGTTGGCGATCGACCATTTGCTTCATATCGTAATTATTACGTTCGATGGTCCCGCGTAGATTACTAAGATCAGCCGCTTGGCTATCAACTTGTTGTTGAAGGCGAGCTTGTACTCGGTTGCTGTTATCTAGCAAACGTTGCAGGCGTTCAGCATTGGTTTCTGAAGAGCCAGAAGATGAAATGTGAGAGTCATTGAGATCAGATACTGGAGCAGATGCAGCAAGCACTGGGCCTGCTGCACTTACTAGTAACGAAAGCGTAATAACTCGCTTTAAGTTACCAAACATAATTATCGCCTATTAGTAAACGACAACTGCACGACGGTTTTTAGAGTAAGCCGCTTCAGTTTGACCCATTTCTAGAGGCTTCTCTTCACCGTAGCTCACGATAGAGATTTGGCTAGCTTGAACACCTAGTGCTTGTAGGTACTTAGATACTGCTTCAGCACGACGCTCGCCAAGTGCGATGTTGTATTCAGGTGTACCACGCTCATCAGCATAACCTTCGATAGTCACGTTAACATCAGGCATGCTGCTTAGGAATTTAGCGTGAGCTGCTAGGATATCTTCGTATTCAGAAGAAATTTCAGACGTATCGAACTTGAAGAAAACGGTTGAGTTTTCACGAAGTTGTTGTTCCATTTGCTCTTGTTCAGATAGTGCTGTGCTCTCATCCACTGGAGTTGCAACTGCTGTTTCTTGTGCAGTTGTTTGAGAATCAGAGGCATTTGCCGCATCATCACTAGAACTACAAGCTGCTACCGTTAGTAGAGGTAGAGCAATTGCTAGCCCTTTTAGAATTTTATTAAGTTGCATATTTTTCTTCCTTATATTGTCAATAACTATCTATTAGATTAAATACTGCTTTTATTATAAAAATGGTGACCAAGCAGGAGCTTTCACTCGTCCATTGGTTGCCGGTAGTCTAGCTTTAAAACGACCATCAATAGAAACCATTGATAGAACATTTTGTCGATTATACATAGAGCTATATATCACCATACTACCATTTGGTGCAATACTTGGAGACTCATCCAGCTGTGTTTTTGTTAACACTTGAACCGCTCCTGTTTCTAAATCTTGTTTTGCAATGTTAAATCCACCTTGACCACGATTCACCATAATTAAGAATCGGCCATCAGGGGTAATTTGCCCACCAAGATTTTGACTGCCTTGCCATGTTAATCGAGTGGTCGATTTATTAGACAAGTCCACCTTGTAGATTTGTGGCAAGCCACCTCTATCCGATGTAAAAATAAGTGATTTACCATCTGGCATCCAGAATGGTTCAGTATTATTAGCACGATCGTGAGTAACTTGAGTCAACTTACGCGTTTCTAAATCTAAGATATACACTTGTAGCGTACCAGTCTTAGAAAGAACCAATGCTAGTTTCTTACCATCAGGTGAAAACTCTGGCGCGCCATTATGACGAGGAAAAGCGGTTAATACCTCGGTTTTCCCCGTATAAATATCCATCATATAAAGCTGTGCACGACCCGTTTGGAAGCTCACATACGCAAGTTTACGTGAATCTGGCGACCAAGCTGGAGACATTAATGGTTGCTTAGAACGAAGGACTAAACGCTCGTTATAACCATCGTAGTCTGCAATTCTTAATTCGTATGGGTAGTTGCTGCTATTATTCACCACAACATAAGCGATACGAGTTAAAAACGCCCCTTTATCTCCAGTTAACTCTTCATAAACGAGATCTGATATTCTGTGTGCATATTCACGTAAACGTTTAGCGGGAACCACTGCGCGCTTGCTAAATAATAAGTAATCTTTCGATAAGACTAATTGGCCTTTATCGTTTAACGCTTTATTTTGCCCCTTGGTTAATTGGCCGCGCACAATGTCAGATAATTGATATTCAATCACATATTGACCATCTTCTGCTGGTGTAATACTACCTGTCACGAGTGAATCAACACCTAGGTTATTCCACGCTGAGAAATCAATATCAGAATCATTGTACGGCGTTTGTGGCATCTTAGACGTCGCCACTGGATTGAACTTACCACTTCGTTGTAGATCCGATGCGATAACCGCAGACACATCTTGTGGTAACTTGCCTGAGCCTTCCCATTTAAATGGCACAACACCAATAGGACGGGCCGAATTGGTCCCTTCTGTGATCACCAGTTCCAATGCTGCATTGGCCGTTTGACTCACAGCCATGGTGATACAAAATAATCCTAATAAAAATCGTTTAATCACTGAATATTCCTTATTTACAGATCAACAACCAAATTGATGTCTTTCAATTGGTCGGCGACATCTTGTTCTTTCGACATGGGGAAATTACCCACTTGTGCTATTGCGCGTTTTGCCGCTGAACATACAGCCGACTCACCATTAATAGGTGTCACCTTACTGACAATAGCATCGCTACCTGTTTGTACTAAACGGATGTTAATTTTACATGACTTACCTCTAAAAGAGTCTTCCGTCAGTAGTTTTTCCTGAATCATTTGTTTATAAATCGCACCATAACGATCGAGCTCAGAAGCAACGTATTTTTGTCGTGCCGATGATATTTGTGCACTTTCTGCTTCTAAGCCAGAGAAAATATCATTGAGCGCCGCTTCCTGTGCTTCTTTCTCTCTTGCTAAGCGAGCTTTTTCTGCCGCTTCTTTTTGTGCTTTTTCTTTCGCTCGTTTTTCTGCTTCCGCTTTCGCTTTTGCATCCGCTTTGGCCTTAGCTTGTGCAGCGGCTTTGGCTTCTGCTGCAGCTTTCGCCTGTTCAGCCGCTTTTTTCTCTGCAGCTACTTTGGCTGCCGCCGCTTCTTTCGCTTTACGTTCTGCTTCCGCTTTCGCCGCACGTTGCTTTTCTATTCGAGCTTTTTCTTGTGCTTCTTGCCTTTGTTTTTCCGCTAGCTGTTTCTGCTTTTCCGCTTCTCGTGCTTGCTTTTCTTGCTGCACTTTTTGCTCTTGAAGCTTACGCAGCCTCTCTTCTTCTTTTTTGCGATTCTTTTCTAATAGTTCCGCTTGTTGACGAAGCTTTTCAACCCGTTGCTGCTCCGCCTTCTTAGCCGCATCACGTTGGTCTCGAATACTTTTCGCTTGCTTTTCAATCGCTTTAGGATCGATGACTACGGCCTCAACCATTTGATGCTTTGGCTTTTTATCGTCATCAGAAAACCATGCTCCCCCTAAAAGTAGTACAAACAAAATAATATGCAGTACAACCGAGATCAATATAGCCGATTTGTATTCTTTATTAAGCATTAACAAATTAGCGATTCTCTTTAATATCTGTGAGCAAACCTACTTTTTCGATGCCCGCTTTATTTAACTGATCAAGCACTAAGACCACATCAGCATAAGCGGTTTGTTGATCTCCACCTACCGCAACTGGTGAGTTAGGAGAAAGCGAACGCTCAGCTTTAACTCGGGTGATCACTTCACTCATCGATAAACCACGTTCCATGTCTTCATCATTCACACTGATACCCAAGTTACCTTGTTTATCAATTTCAACGATGATAAAGCTTGCATCTGAGTCTCCTGCGATATCAGACGCTGGTTTTGCAGTTTCTGTTTTAGGCAACTCCACTTCTACCCCTTGAGTAACAAAAGGTGAAGTCACCATAAAGATAATCAGCAATACCAGCATAACGTCAATATAAGGAACAACGTTGATCTCAGCTTTTAATTGGCGTTTTTTACGAACATAACCCGCCATAATTTAGTCCTTATGCTCCGCCATTACTTGACGATGCAAAATGCTGTGGAACTCTTCGGCAAACGTTGCGTAGTTATGCTCGAGCTTAGAAACTTGGTTACTTAGACGATTAAACGCCATGACCGCTGGAATAGCTGCAAATAAACCCATTGCCGTTGCCACCAATGCTTCGGCTATACCTGGTGCCACCATTGCCAATGTCGCTTGCTTAACTTCACTTAGTGCAATAAAGGCTGTCATAATACCCCATACTGTACCGAATAAACCAATATACGGACTAATTGAGCCAACCGTTGCAAGAAATGGTAATTGATTTTCAAGTTCATCCATTTCTTTAGATAGCGTCACACGCATAGAACGGCCTGCCCCTTCCATTACGTATTCAGCCGATGCGCCATTAGTCCGTCGCAAACGAGCAAACTCAGTAAAACCTGCATAAAAAATTTGTTCAGAGCCAAGAAGGGTATTTTTACGTGCTTTTACTTCATGGTACAGCTGTGATAAATCGACACCCGACCAAAACTTCTCTTCAAATGAAGCTGCATTTTTAGCGGCTTTATTCAGGATTTTACTTCTTTTTAGAATGACGGCCCAAGACAGTACTGACATTCCAAGTAGAATTAGCATTACAATCTTAACCAGTAGGCTGGCTTGTAAAAAAAGATCAAAAATTGAAATATCAGCTGACACGGGAAAACTCCGACATAATAGTGCTTGGGATGGCTTGGGGTTTCATCTGTTTAATGTTAACACAGGCTACCTTAACCGTTGCTTTACACAAGATTCTCCCTTCAAGATTGACTAACTCCTGACAGAATGAGATAGAAGCCCTTTTTAAATTGACAATCGAGGTTAAGACCTCAAGATGCTCATCAAGTTTCGCACCTTGGATATAATCGATGTCCATATGTTTCACAACAAAACCAATTTCTTGATCAAGTAGTGTATTTTGTGAAATCCCTTGTGCGCGTAATAATTCAGTACGGGCACGTTCAAAAAACTTTAAATAGTTCGAATGGTATACCACACCACCTGCATCGGTATCTTCATAGTAAATGGTGATAGGCCATTTGAAAGTCATCGGTGTTTGTTCTGTCACGTTGTTACCTATCTGTTGTTACCTATTTATGGCTGATTTTATCCAAAACGGTTGTTCTGTTTAAAAAAGTACTCAAATTACTATACAGCAACTTAATACGTTGAATAATAACCTTCCAGCATTTTTTTGTTTAAATATGTATTAATTGGTGTTTTTCGAACATAAAAAAGCCACCATTATCAAAGTGTATAATGGTGACTTAAAATATTAATACAGATTGCTCTCTTTGTTGCATCACTATTTTTGACAAAGTCTCGCTATGTCAAAAATAGGGAGAGTCCTATAAAAAATAAAGCGCCGTAAAGTAGACTAAAATCACGCCAGAAAAATACGGACTAAACAGTATCTGCCACACCCATAAAATCGGTTTGAAACCAACGCAATAGATTAATGAACTACATAACGACCAAATAAACAAAACCGTTAGCAGAGAATGAAAACCACCGATTTGCTCAGCATAAACACGCGGTTCCCACATAAACAAACTGATATGAAACACGGCCACGATAAAAAACAGGGCCCTTAAAAGAGCCCTATCCATTGGTGAGTGTATATCAGTCATTTTTTGACTAATATTATTCACGATCCTCATCCATCATTTCTGAATGCTCTAACCAAAGAGCATTGATAATACCGAATGCACAGGCAAGCAATACGCCGAGAATCCAAGCAAAATACCACATAATGATTGCTCCTTAGTATAGTGAGTTTTTATTATCTTCAATGTACTTATCATCAAGACGACCAAACATCTTGTAGTAAGTCCATGTCGTATAACCAAGAATCACAGGAACCATAACAAAAGCAATGCCTGTCATGATTTCTAGAGTCAACAAGCTCGATGTTGAATCCCATAATGTGAAACTTACGTTTGGATCTAAGCTAGATGGCATCACGAATGGAAACATTGCAAAACCAGAAGTTAAGATCACACCAGCACAAGTTAAACTTGAAGCAAGGAATGCTAACGCGCCTTTTTGTACTTTTGTTGCAACAACTGCAAGCAATGCCATTACAACGCCAAGCACTGGAGCAATCCACATTAATGGGTAAGTCGCAAAGTTAGTCATCCAAGCACCAGGTTCACGCGCAACTTCTTTTAGAAGAGGATTTGAAGGACCGTTGTGATCGATAACACTTTTAAGAACATAACCGTCAATGTTTTGAACCCAAAAACCAGCCGCAACAAATAATATTGCCACTAATAAACCGGTGATAGTTGAAACCGTACGTGCACGGTTGTAAACATCACCAGAGGTTTTCATTTGTAACCATGTTGAACCTTGAAGAACAAACATAGATACACTAACTAAACCACATAAGAGTGCAAACGGATTCAATAGACCAAAGAAATTACCGTGGTATTGAGACATCATGAACTCATTCAGTTCAAATGGTACACCTTGCAATAAGTTACCGAATGCTACACCAAAGATAAGCGGTGGAACGAAACCACTGATTGAGATACAGATATCCCAGTTATTACGCCACTTTGTTGTTTCAATTTTTGAACGGTAATCTAACGCTACTGGACGTAACCAAAGCGCTGCCAATGTTACGATCATCGCTAGGTAGAAACCTGAAAATGATGTTGCGTAAACCATAGGCCATGCAGCAAATAATGCGCCGCCCGCTGTGATCAACCAAACTTGGTTACCATCCCAGTGCGGTGCAATAGAGTTAATCATCACACGACGCTGAGTGTCGGTTTTGCCTATGATAGGCACTAATGCACCTACCCCCATATCAAACCCATCAGCGATAGTGAAACCGACGAATAATACGCCGATCAGTACCCACCAAATAAATCGTAATGCTTCGTAATCAATCATGAATTATCCCCTGCTTATGCTTCAACTTCACGAGAAACTTTACCTTCTAAAGAAGTGTCATTTTGCTCGAAGTGATAACGTCCTGTTTTTAAGCTACTAGGACCTTTACGTGCAAATTTAACCATCAAGTATACTTCTGCGATTAACAGACAAGTATAAAATGCAATGATTGCAAAAATTGAAGTTAAGATTTCGCCGCGCGATAATGCAGATACTGCAACGTTTGTAGGTAGAATTTCACCGACTGCCCATGGCTGACGACCATACTCAGCTACAAACCAACCGGCTTCAATTGCAATCCATGGTAATGGAATGCTGAACAGGGCAGCTTTAAGCAAGAATCGGTTTTTCTCGATGTGTTGACGACATGTTTGAACAAATGAGAATGCAAACACACCTAACATAATGACACCAGCGGCAACCATGATACGGAATGACCAAAATAGTGGCCAAACTTGCGGAATCGAATCTTTTACCGCTTTTTGAATTTGCTCTTCTGATGCTTGAGAAACATCATCGGTGTAACGCTTAAGCAATAAACCATAACCAAGGTCGTCTTTTACTTCATCAAAAGCAGTAAGGTTTGCATCTGATTTATCACCAGAACGCAATTTCTCAAGTAGATCATAAGCAATCATACCATTACGGATACGAGCTTCGTGTTCTTCTTCAAGATCAGTAATACCTTTCACTTCTTTATCTAAAGAACGAGTGGCGATAATACCAAGTGCATATGGGATTTGAATGGCATAATCATTCTTCATCTCATCTTGGTTTGGTAATGCAAATGCCGTAAATGCCGCAGGAGCAGGCTCTGTGTGCCATTCTGCTTCAATTGCTGCTAATTTTGCTTGTTGTACATCACCAAGCTCGTAACCAGAGTCATCACCTAGTACTATCGTTGATAGAATCGCAGCCATCCCGAACGAAGCGGCAATAGCAAACGAACGACGAGCAAAGGCAATATCACGACCTTTAAGTAAGTAGTATGCACTAATACCCAAAATAAACATCGCGCCACAAGTGTAGCCAGATGAAACGGTGTGAACGAACTTAACTTGTGCAACTGGGTTAAAGATCACTTCAGAGAAGCTCACCATTTCCATACGCATGGTTTCATAGTTGAACTCAGAGCCTACTGGGTTCTGCATCCAACCATTCGCGATCAAAATCCAAAGTGCAGAGAAGTTAGAGCCAATCGCAACGAGCCAAGTGACCACTAAGTGTTGACGTTTTGATAAACGGTCCCACCCGAAAAAGAACAAGCCAACCATTGTCGATTCTAAGAAGAATGCAATCAACGCTTCGATAGCTAAAGGCGCACCAAAAATATCACCTACATAATGTGAATAGTATGACCAGTTAGTACCAAACTGAAACTCCATGGTTAAGCCAGTGGCAACCCCTAGAGCAAAGTTAATACCGAAAAGCTTACCCCAGAACTTAGTCATGTCCTTGTAGATTTGCTTTCCTGTCATTACATAAACTGACTCCATAATGGCAAGTAAAAATGCCATACCAAGAGTCAAAGGAACAAATAGGAAGTGATACATCGCTGTCATTGCAAACTGCAACCGCGATAGATCAACAACATCAATCATGGTAACTCCTTTTTATGTCGCTATCCGAGCCTAAAACAAGCTTCATACAACGATTAGGATGGTTAAAGTAAACACACTCAGAAAAACCGCTTTGGTTTGTTACAAAAATGTGCCTAAATGGTTATCATTTTGTTAAGCACTATCTAATATAGCTAGTGCTAATATTACGCATTAAATACAGATGTTTCAAAAGGTTTCTAAACAATTTTGGAACAAAACAAAAAATCAAACATACCAACTTATAAAGTTTAGTTCGCGTTCATATAAATGTGACTGAAATCGAAAAAATTTTAAATATTCTTATTTGGCTTTTAGTGTAGAAATTTTTGTGACACGTTATTAATGTGGATTCTAGAGTAGTCAGGTTGGCTTGCAAGGATAAAAAAAGGGTAACAAACAACTTGTTACCCTTTTGTACTTTATAGTCTTCTCGCTTGAAGAAGCCGTTTTGTTAGCAACATTCATTCACCCCATCTCTTTATAAAGAAAGCCATCATCGAACTATGCTCATGAGGTTGCATTCTCTTATCGCCTCACGATGATTCCAATGACTTTAGGATATTCATTCTGTATCTAGCGATCTGGTCTATCTAAGCCAAAATGCAGGTAGGCTCTATCACTGGCGATCCGGCCTCTTGGCGTTCTTTGCAGATAACCTTGTTGAATGAGGTAAGGTTCAATTACATCTTCAATAGTATCTTTCTCTTCACCAATAGCAGCGGCTAGGTTATCTAACCCAACAGGGCCACCGGAGAATTTTTCCATTATGGCTAATAAAAGCTTTCTATCCATGTAATCAAACCCCTGATTATCGACATCCAACATGTTCAACGCTTTGTCTGCCGTATCAGGACAAATATGGCCATTGCCTTTCACTTCTGCATAATCTCGCACACGGCGTAATAAGCGGTTGGCAATACGAGGCGTACCACGAGAACGCTTGGCAACTTCTAGCGCACCCTCTTCTTCCATCGATAAACCTAGACAATCAGCACTGCGTTTTACGATATGTTGTAAGTCTTTCACCTTATAATATTCTAAACGCTGCACGATGCCGAAACGATCACGTAATGGTGAAGTCAGTGAACCAGCACGTGTTGTCGCACCAATTAAAGTAAAAGGTGGTAAGTCGATCTTAATTGAGCGAGCAGCTGGACCTTCACCGATCATAATATCCAATTGATAGTCTTCCATCGCTGGATATAAGATTTCTTCAACAACAGGGCTTAGACGGTGAATTTCATCAATAAATAAGATGTCGTTTTCTTCTAGGTTGGTCAACAATGCGGCCAGATCGCCAGCTTTTTCTAGTACAGGGCCAGAGGTCGTTCGAATATTCACTTCCATTTCATTGGCAACGATATTAGCCAAAGTCGTTTTCCCTAAGCCCGGAGGACCAAAAACCAACAAGTGATCAAGTGGCTCATGACGTAATTGAGCCGCTTTAATAAAGATTTCCATTTGATCGCGGACATGATCTTGCCCTTGATAATCTTCTAAGCGTTTTGGTCGAATCGCACGATCGATGATATCTTCATCTTTAAAAACCGGGCTATCTGCTGCAATTAAGCGATCCGCTTCTATCATTAAATTAACCTCAGGCTAATAGCCTATACCATTGATTTTAAAGCTTCACGAATGATCATTTCGCTCGTCATGTCGGCACTTGCCACTTGAGAAACCACTTTTGAAGCCATTGGGGGTTTGTAACCAAGTGAAATCAATGCGCTAACCGCTTCATCTTGTGCATTATGCGTAGTGCGTGAGTCTGCCATTGAGTCCATTGGTGCTGCATCAGTCGCTGGGGTAAATAAATCGTGCGTCACCCAACCTTTCAAACGATCTTTCATTTCAACGACAAGGCGCTCTGCAGTTTTTTTACCAACACCCGGTAATTTCACTAAAGTGCTGACATCTTCATGTTCAACACAAGTAACAAACTGAGACGCTGTCATGCCAGATAAAATTGCCAAACCTAGTTTCGGGCCAACACCATTGGCTTTAATCACTTCACGGAATAATGCACGCTCTTTAACGGTATTAAATCCATAAAGTAGTTGAGCATCTTCACGAACCACAAAGTGAGTATAGATAATCGCTTCTTCGTTTACATTCGGCAATTCATAAAAACAACTCATCGGCATTTGAACTTCATAGCCTACCCCAGAGACTTCAATTAAAACTTCTGGTGGTTGTTTTTCTATTAATATTCCACGTAAGCGACCAATCACTTTATGTTCCTCGTTTTCAATATGGCTCAGCTAAAATTAAGCAAAGCTTAGGGTTTATTTTGTCTTATGTTGATATGATAATAATTAACTGGATAAACATCCAGTATATTGTGCAGATAAAAAATATGGCGTTATCGATAACGACCACGCCTCGCACCACTGGCCTTACCGGCTAACGCAATAAGCGTTTTATTGGTGTTGGCATGACAAATCGCCACACCGAGTGCATCCGCTGCATCGGCTTGAGGCTTTGCTGGTAATTTGAGCATACTTTTCACCATATGTTGAACTTGCGCTTTATCTGCGCCACCTGTTCCGGTCACCGCTTGTTTAATCAACCTTGCGGCATATTCATAAACCGGTAAATCGGCATTCACTGCTGCAACGATAGCACTGCCACGCGCTTGGCCTAGCTTCAACGCAGAATCTGCATTTTTTGCCATGAAGACTTGTTCTATCGCGAAGACATCCGGTTGAAACTGGGTAATAATTTCTGACACCCCCGCATAAATTTGCTTTAAACGGCTAGGTAGCGTCTCTTCTGACATGCGGATACAACCACTGCCTAAATAATGTAAATGTCGACCTTCTTGGCGAATTACACCATAACCTGTAATACGTGAGCCGGGATCAATTCCAAGTATGATGGACATACTCTCTCTTTATTTATATTTGTAAGTGTTGGAAGTATAACCAGCGATAAAAACAAAAACACCCACATCATTAAATGTGGGTGTTTTATTTGCGTTATTTATCGCTCAATTTAACTTGCTCGATTATTCTTTTTCTTTAGCTGCGGTTATCGCAATCGATAATTCTTCTAACGCTGCTGGGTTCGCTAAGCTTGGCGCATTGGTTAACGGACAAGCCGCTGCGGTTGTTTTCGGGAACGCAATCACATCACGAATATTATCAGTACCACAAAGTAGCATAACCAAACGATCTAGACCAAATGCTAGACCTGCGTGTGGTGGCGTACCGTATTTTAGAGCATCCAGTAAAAAGCCAAACTTCAAACGTTGTTCTGTTTCATCAATGCCTAGAATATCAAATACCGTTGATTGCATTTCTGCGTTGTGGATACGAACTGAACCACCACCAACTTCATAACCATTTAATACCATATCATAAGCATTCGAATTCGCTGCCGCTGGGTTCGCTTTTAGCTCTTCTGCTGTTACGCCTAATGGAGAGGTGAATGGGTGGTGCATTGCATGCAGGTTCCCTTCATCATCTTCTTCAAACATTGGGAAATCAACAACCCAAAGTGGTTTCCATGCTTGCAGATCAGTAAGTTCAAGATCTAGACCAAGTTTGATACGCAAAGCACCCATTGCTTCAGAGACTACATTTGCCTTATCTGCACCGAATAAAATGATGTCGCCTGTTTGAGCACCCGTGCGCTCAAGAATGCCGTTAATCACGTCTTCATTTAGGAACTTAGCCACTGGAGATTGAATACCTTCAACACCTACTGAAAGGTCATTCACTTTCATCCAAGCAAGACCTTTCGCGCCATAAATGCTAACGAAACTACCATACTCATCAATTTGCTTACGAGATAATGCTGCACCACCTGGAACACGAATAACCGCAACACGGCCTTTTGCGTCATTTGCAGGGCCAGAGAACACTTTGAACTCAACGTCTTTTACTAAGTCTGCAACATCTACTAGCTCAAGTGGATTACGTAGATCTGGCTTATCAGAACCAAAACGACGAATCGCTTCAGAAAATGGCATTACTGGGAAATCACCTAGGTCAACGTTCAGTAGTTCTTGCCACATGTCACGAACCATTGTTTCAGTCACACCACGAACTTGGTCCGCCGTCATGAATGATGTTTCGATATCGATTTGAGTAAATTCAGGCTGACGGTCAGCACGTAAATCTTCATCACGGAAGCATTTTACAATTTGGTAGTAACGGTCGAAACCTGACATCATCAACAATTGCTTAAACAACTGAGGCGATTGAGGAAGTGCGTAGAAGCTGCCTTTATGAACACGGCTTGGTACTAAGTAATCGCGCGCACCTTCTGGCGTTGCCTTAGTCAGTACTGGTGTTTCGATATCTAGGAAACCGTTGTCATCTAGGAAGCGACGAACAAAGCTTGAAGCTTTAGCACGTAGCTTAATACGGTCACTCATCTCTGGGCGACGTAGATCAATATAACGATATTTTAGACGTTGCTCTTCCGAGTTAGTTTGATTGAAATCTAAAGGTAACGCTTCAGAACGATTGATGATTTCAAGGCCTGTTGCGTAAACTTCAACTTCACCTGTTGCCATATCTTTATTAATTTGGCTATCAGGACGAGCACGTACTTCACCAGTTAATTTGAGACAGAATTCATTACGCAGTTGGTTTGCTTCTGCAAAAATTTCGGTCATATCTGGATCGATAACAACTTGAACAATACCTTCACGGTCACGCATATCGATAAAAATCAGACCGCCTAGATCACGACGGCGATTAACCCATCCGCATAGTTCGACAGTTTGTCCTGTTAGGGACTTGTTCAGGTGACCACAATACTGGGTGCGCATAATGAATTTCCCAATCTCTTATTTAAATAATTAATGATTTCCGGTGGAGCAGATTGCTCAGAGACACCGTATAAAAAACTTTTCCTATTTATACTTGGAAAACAGATAAAAATCGACCACCGGAAGCACAATTTATTCGCTTTTCGCAAGTAAAGGAGTGAATGGTGTGTTAACCGCTCATAAGTTATCCAATTGAATCAGTAAGCTTACGTATAACAAAAACATTAATTCACGAATCAACGCCGAATAAAAAAGCCGAATATGGTTAAAAGTTACTCGGTTAGGTCAGTAAATTGAAATAAAATCAAATAACCCACAAACGCAATAGCGATATAGGCCAACTTCCCTTAAAATAAGACCATATCTTCACCTAGCCAATGACTAATTAGGATCTCTTAACCTAGTGGCTAGTAAACCAATTGTAAGTGAGTTGCCATGAGCCAGCGTGATGTGATTTTTTCAGCCCCGATAGACAAAATGGGCGATTTTACATTTGATGAAAAAGTGGCCGAAGTGTTTCCCGATATGATCCAACGCTCGGTTCCGGGTTACAGCAATATTATTTCAGCTATTGGCATGTTAGCGGAACGCTTTGCCAAACCAAACTCGAATGTTTATGACCTAGGCTGTTCTTTGGGTGCGGCAACTTTATCGATGCGTCGTCATATTGAACAAGAAAACTGCCAAATTATTGCTGTCGATAATTCACCAGCCATGATTGAACGCTGTAAATTACACATTAATGCTTACCGTTCAGATACCCCGGTTAATGTCGTTGAAGCCGATATTCGCGACATTGAAATCGAAAATGCTTCCGTTGTGGTGTTGAACTTTACGTTGCAATTTTTATCACCAGAAGACCGCTATTCTTTACTCGAAAATATCTATGCTGGGCTACGTCCAGGTGGCATTTTAATTTTGTCGGAGAAGTACATTTTCGACAACCAAGCCGCGCACGAATTATTGATTGACCTGCATCATGATTTTAAACGTGCCAATGGTTATAGTGAATTAGAAATTAGCCAAAAGCGTAGTGCGATTGAAAATGTGATGCGGCCAGACTCAATTGAAAGCCATAAGAAACGGTTTAACAAAATTGGTTTCAGTAGCTACGAAGTATGGTTCCAATGCTTTAATTTTGGTTCTATGTTTGCCATCAAATAGCTTGTTTCTGCCTTTAAGATTCAGCTATACCCGATATCCATATTTAAAATAGAAAGAGTATTATGTTTAATTTTGCCAATTTTTATCAACTGATTGCTCAAGATGTTCGTCTGCAACCTTGGTTGAATACCTTACCGCAACAACTGACTGATTGGCAGAATGCTGAGCATGGCGACTTTGAACGTTGGGTGAAAGCTCTCAATAAAATCACCGATATTAAACCAGATAATATTGATATTACTTCTCAAGTTAGAATTACTAACAACCAGCCTTTTGCATTAGGCGAACAAAAGAAACTTGAGAGCTTACTGCGTACCTTCCACCCTTGGCGTAAAGGTCCTTATCATGTTCATGGTTTAGATATTGAAACCGAGTGGCGATCAGATTGGAAATGGGATCGCGTGCTACCTCATATCTCTGATTTAAAGCATCGTTCAGTTTTAGATGTTGGTTGTGGAAATGGTTATCACATGTGGCGCATGCTTGGTGCCGGTGCTCGCTTATGCGTTGGTATCGACCCTTCTCATTTATTCTTAATTCAATTTGAAGCGATCCGTAAATTAATGGGCGGCGACCAACGTGCTCATCTATTACCGCTTGGGATTGAACAACTCCCTGAACTAAAGGCTTTTGATACTGTCTTTAGCATGGGCGTACTTTACCATCGTCGTTCGCCTCTTGATCATCTACTTCAACTAAAAAACCAATTGGTGTCTGGTGGTGAATTAGTACTTGAAACTTTAGTGATTGAAGGTGACGAAAATGCGGTATTAGTACCGGAAGATCGCTACGCACAAATGCGTAATGTTTACTTTTTCCCTTCAGCCAAGGCACTAAAAGTGTGGTTAGAAAAGTGCGGCTTTATTGATGTAAAAATTGTCGATGAAAACGTCACTTCCACCGAAGAACAAAGAAGCACCAATTGGATGACCCATAACTCATTACCGGATTATCTTGATCCAAACGATCCAAGCAAAACAGTTGAAGGCCATCCTGCCCCACGTCGTGCTATTTTGATCGCCAAGAATTCATAATGAAAAGATAGTTCATCACAAAAAATAAAAATGGTTCTTTAAATAAGCAGAGAATCTTCTTACATGAAATGAAAGCGCTTCACGGCCAGATCGAGATACGCTAAACTTTGTACAACAAACACTTAACATAGATGATAACGGTTTAATATGCTCAAAAAATCATTAGGTCTTGCAGTTTTTGCCCTAGGTTCGCTTTCAGGTTGTGCATACATGACCGGAGAACATTATTCTGAGCAAACTATTGCAGCCATTAATAAAAACGGAGAAAAGCTTTCCAATCGAATTGAAGAACTCGATTCTAATCTTGATAAACAGACTGACTATATTGCAAGCTTAGAGTCAGAAGTTATTAACTTAAGTAATGAAGTTGAAGTTTTAAAGCACAATCAACAACGTTTTATTACTACGGCGCGTAAAACACAAACGACTTCTTCACCATCGGCAACGTCAAATATTGTTGTAACCAACCTTGAACCACAAACTCGCCCTGGCATGGTAACGTTAGGGTCATTAGAGAGTGTTAATATCGATATCGTTAAAAGCTCTTTTATTGCCAGAGTTGATACCGGTGCCACAACTTCTTCAATTAATGCCATTGATTTACAAGAATTTGAACGTAATGGGAAAAAATGGGTTAAATTTCATATATCCGATAAAACTGCGCCCGAAGATCGTAAATGGGTAGAAGCACCAATCGTTCGCCATGTAAAGATTCGACAATCAAGCACGAATTCTTTAGAACGAAGACCTGTTGTTGAACTATGGATCAAGATTGGTAGTGTACATGAAAAAGCTCAGTTCACTTTAGCTGATCGCTCTCAAATGGATTATCCTATTTTATTGGGCCGTGAATTTATTCAAGATATTGCTTATGTCGATGTAAGCAGAGAGTTTATCGAATCTAAAGCAGTATCGAATACTTCAAAAAAATAATTTTAATAACAATTAATTTAGACTGGTTAAGGAAAAGTTATGACGTCTAGAGTGCCATTTTATTTTCTCATTGCCATACTTGTTATCGCTGGGGTCACTTTGAGCGTCATGCGTCATCAAGACTATGGTGTTCCTTGGGGGCCAGGTGAATCTCGACAAGTATGGGATATTGAAGCTCGTGTAGAGTTCACAGCATCAGGAGGTCCCGCTAAATTATCTCTAGCCGCCCCACATACTCAAGATGGATTTACCCTGATTGATGAAAGTGCTTCATCACCTGGCTATGGTTTATCTTACATCAATACTGATACTGGTCGCCGTGCTGAATGGTCAATACGTGATGCAAAAGGTCCACAAACCATTTACTACAAAACTCAGTTCTTAGTGGATCCTCAATCTCAAGCAGAAATTTTACCACCATTAGAAACTGACTTAGTGGCTCCTACCTTTACTGGCCCACAACAAGCAGCAGTTGATGCCATTACTACTCAAGCTTCTGAGCGTTCGGCAGATAACACGACATTTGCTCGTGAGTTAATCAAACAATTCAACGATCCTGACAACCAAAACGCCTCTTTACTTCTGGATGATTTCAGCAAAGTTGAAGCGATTGGTAAAATTTTATCGTCATCTAAAATCTATAGTAAAACCGTTGGTGTTATTGAACTAGAAGATGGTCGTCGTCGCCAATCGATCATTCCTATGATTGAAATATGGGATGGTAAGGTATGGCAACTGTTTAACCCAGACAGCACTGAACAGGGTAAACAAAGTAACATGCTAATTTGGGATGAATCGAACGTTTCACTACTCGATGTTATTGGTGGTAAAAACAGTAAAGTATTCTTCTCAATGCTAGCTCAAGATATATCACCAAGTAGTGCAACGAAGCAAAAAGTGGTTGCTGATAATTTATTGAACTTCTCGATTCATAGCCTACCGTTAGAAGAACAAGCGATGTTTAAAACCATCATGTTAATCCCTATCGGTGCGTTAATCGTTGTATTCTTACGTGTGCTTATCGGTTTAAAAACGTCTGGTACTTTCATGCCAGTACTAATTGCTGTCGCCTTTGTTCAAACTCAATTACTACCAGGCATCATTGGCTTCTTGCTTATTGTCGGTACGGGTTTAATCATCAGGGGTTACCTATCCAAACTTAACTTATTGCTGGTGTCACGAATATCGGCGGTGATTATTACCGTAATCTTAATTATTTCCATCTTCACCATCGTGTCGTTCAATATTGGGTTGACACAAGGCTTAACCATTACATTCTTCCCAATGATCATTTTATCTTGGACGATTGAACGTATGTCTATCCTATGGGAAGAAGAAGGCGCTAAAGAAGTATTTATGCAAGGTAGTGGCTCACTACTCACTGCAGTACTTATCTATCTAGCCATGACTAACCCATATGTTCAGCATATTACTTTCAATTTCATCGGTACTCAGTTCATCGTTTTAGCGTGTATCTTATCGCTAGGTAACTACACAGGATATCGCCTATTAGAACTGAAAAGATTCAAACCATTAGCGGAGGACTAAACGATGTTTTCAATGTTTACGTCTCCCCAAAAGCTACATGCTAAAGGCATTATGGGCATGAACAAACGTAATGGCGCCTACATTGGGCGCTATAACGACCGTTCTAAATATCCACTAGTGGATGATAAACTAAAGACTAAAATTATTGCTCAAGAGCACGGCGCAACGGTGCCTAAGTTGATTGGTGTTATTGGCCAGCAAGCTGAAGTAAAGCGTATTCATGCCATGGTTAAAGATTGGCCGGGTTTTGTGATTAAACCGGCTCGTGGCTCTGGTGGTAAAGGCATTTTGGTCATTATTTCGCATAAAGATGGGGTTTACATTAAACCATCAGGTCAAGCGATAAATGAGCAAGATGTGGAACGCCATATTAGTAATGCATTGGCAGGTTTATTCTCACTCGGTGGCAAAAATGATGTTGCGGTTGTTGAGAACCTCATTAAATTCGATGATGTTTCATTTGATGGTTACAGCTACGAAGGTGTGCCTGATATTCGCGTTATCGTGTTTAAAGGTTACCCTGTTATGGCAATGATGCGTTGTTCTACTGCTGCATCGGATGGTAAAGCGAACTTGCACCAAGGTGCGGTTGGCGTAGGTTTAGATATTGCAACGGGATGTGCTGTGCGAGCCGTTCAGTTTGACCTCCCTATCACCCATCACCCAGATACCGACAAACCGCTTAGTGGATTAGTCGTACCAAACTGGGAAAAGCTATTAGTGTTAGCATCCAGCGCATGGGAAATGACTGGATTAGGTTATATGGGTACTGATATGGTATTGGATAAGGAAGAAGGCCCGATGGTATTAGAGCTTAATGCTCGCCCTGGCCTTGCAATCCAAATTGCTAATGGCGCCGGTTTACTGCCCCGTCTGCAACATATCGAAAACCTAGGTACGCCGTTAAATTACCCAACACCAGAAGAACGTGTGGCTTATGCAGCAAAACAATTCGCCTCAAAACCACAGTTCTAAGCTTTTGTTTGTTCAGAGAATAGTCCTATAAAGAATAGTTTTCTGAGACTAGTTGTACAACGAATAGCTTTACAGCGTATAGATAACAAAAGGGCCTATCACTCAATGCGAGTCATAGGCCCTAATTTTATGCTTTATATCCCTAGCATTGGCGATCACTCAACCTCAATTGAGATTATTTACCTAGTGCTTCTTTATAATGGAGGCGACATACTGATTCATAACGATCATTACCGCCAATCGCCACTTGGTCACCTTCTGCAATCGCTTTACCATATTCATCCATACGAATCACCATGTTAGCTTTACGTCCGCAGTGACAAATGGTTTTTAACTCAACCAACTTATCAGCCCAAGCAAGCAAGTATTGACTGCCTTCAAACAACTCACCTAAAAAATCACTACGTAACCCATAACATAATACGGGAATGTGTAATTTATCCACCACTTCGGTTAATTGATACACTTGTTCTTTATTTAAGAACTGACATTCATCAATCATGACGCAGTGAATTTTTTCCTTTTCACATAATAATTTAATTGCACTAAACATATCGGTGGTGTCATTGTACAAGTGCGCATCTGACTGTAAACCAATACGAGAACTCACTTTACCAATGCCATCACGGTTATCGATTTCAGCTGTGAAAATCACAGGGTTCATGCCACGTTCACAATAGTTAAAAGAAGATTGAAGCAGTGTGGTTGATTTACCCGCGTTCATCGCTGAGTAATAAAAATACATCTGTGCCAAAGAAAAAAACCTTTCTAGTTGTCAGTTTCGAGTTTCGAGTTTCGAGTTTCGAGTTTCGAGTTTCGAGTTTCGAGTTTCGAGAAAAAGGCTTGCAGTATATTGGTGACACCACAAGCCCTATCTAATCAATTGCCTTTATTTAGGTCTATTTACTTACGACGCCAAGTAGTACCGTCTGGACCATCTTCTAACTCAATACCAAGCTCGTTTAACTTATCACGAGCTAGATCAGCATTTACCCAATCTTTCGCAGCGCGAGAGTCATTACGTAGTTTAATTAACGCTTCAATTTCAGCCACTTCATCATCACTACCCGCTTCGCCCTGTAAGAAAGCTTCTGGATCTTGATGTAAAATACCAATCACATCGGCTAGTTCTCGCATTAATGCGCCAAGTGCCGAAGCTTTACCCATATCAAGAGTTTTCAAGCGATTTACTTCACGAGCCATATCAAATAGCACTGAGTAAGCTTCTGGCGTATTAAAGTCATCATTCATTGCGGTGCTAAAACGAGCAACAAATTCTTCGCCACCAGCTGGTGCAACAGATAAATCCAGGCCACGTAATGAAGTGTATAATCGCTCTAATGAAGCACGCGCTTGGTTTAAGTTCTCTTCGCTGTAATTTAACTGGCTACGGTAGTGACCAGACATTAAGAAATAACGAACAGTTTCAGAGTCGTAGTGCTTTAACACATCACGAATCGTAAAGAAGTTGCCCAAAGATTTAGACATTTTTTCACGATCAACCATCACCATACCACTGTGCATCCAAGTGTTTACGTATGGCGTATCGTGAGCACAGCAAGATTGTGCAATTTCATTTTCATGGTGTGGAAATTGCAGATCTGAACCACCTCCATGAATATCAAAATGGTTACCTAGAATCGATGAATTCATTGCTGAACATTCGATATGCCAGCCAGGACGACCCGGGCCCCAAGGCGACTCCCATGTCGGTTCACCTGGCTTTGACATTTTCCAAACCACAAAATCCATCGGGCTACGTTTCGCGCTTTCAACATCTACGCGAGCACCAGCTTGCAATTGTTCTAAATCCTGCCCAGATAGTTTGCCGTATTGTTCGAACTTTTTCACTTCAAACATCACATCGCCATTAGCAGCAACGTAGGCAAATCCACGCTCGATTAAGCGCTCCACTAATTCGATGATTTCTTTAATATAATGGGTTGCTCGAGGCTCTACATCCGGGCGCTTAATATTGAGCGCATCGAAATCTGCGTACATTTCTTCAATTAAGCGTTCCGTTAACGAATCGCAGCTTTCATTGTTTTCTGCTGCACGTTTAATGATCTTGTCGTCAATATCCGTAATATTTCGCACAAAAGTTAGATCATAACCAACAAAGCGTAGGTAGCGAGACACCACATCAAACGATACAAAAGTACGCCCATGGCCAATATGGCAGAGATCGTAGATGGTCACACCACAAACATACATGCCAATTTTTCCAGCATGAATAGGTTTAAATTCCTCTTTTTGGCGGGTCAAGGTGTTATATATTTTTAACATGATCTCTTTCTGCGTCTGATGAAAATTATAATTTTTTGATTATACCGAATCAGCTAATTAAGTCGACATTAAGCCTAACTTTAATAAGCTATCCTTGGGTATAATAACGTTTAAAGTTGCTTTAGAGATAAGTTGCTATAAAATCTAACTCTCAATAAGCAATACCAATTAAATCCAATGATAAAGGACCTAACCATGATCATCCTTCACACCAACTTCGGCGATATTAAAATTCAACTTAACGAAGAAAAAGCACCTGAAACAGCGGCTAACTTCCTACAGTATTGCCAAGATGGCTTCTACGACAACACTCTTTTCCACCGTGTTATCGATGGGTTTATGATTCAAGGCGGCGGCATGACTTCTGGTTTGAAAGAGAAGGCAACTCGCGCAACCATTAAAAACGAAGCAAATAATGGCCTAAGTAACAAAGTAGGTACATTAGCAATGGCTCGTACAATGGAACCGCACTCTGCAAGCTCTCAGTTCTTCATCAACGTTAATGACAACACTTTCCTTGATTTCAAATCTGAAACAATGAATGGTTGGGGTTACTGTGTGTTTGCTGAAGTGGTTGAAGGCATGGACGTAGTAGAAAAAATCAAAACAGTAAGCACCGGTTCTTACGGTATGCACCAAGACGTACCACTAGAAGATGTTGTGATTACTGGTACAACAATCGAAGCATAATATACTCAAAGTAATTAGATTTGCAGCGAGGCAACAAGTGAATGAACGTCGTCAACAAAACTGCAATTTCAAGTATGAAGTATATAAAAGCATCGAGTTTGTAGGGGGCACTGTCCCCCTTTTATTTCTCCCCACACAATTTGATAATTCATGACCACCTTATTTATTGCTGATCTCCACTTATCTCCCTTACGTCCAGATATTACGGCCTGTTTTCTTCGTTTTATGCAAGAAGAAGCACCAGAAGCAGAAAAACTGTATGTACTCGGTGATTTATTTGAATTTTGGATTGGCGATGATGACAACTCCCCCTTTAATGTCACCATTAAAGACGCCTTTAAAGCGTTAACGGCGAAAGGCGTTGACTGTTATTTCATACAAGGTAATCGTGACTTTTTACTCGGGCACCGTTTTTGTAAAGAAACCGGAATGACGTTACTACCAGAAACTGCAGTGATCGATCTTTACGGAACACCTACTGTTATCTTGCACGGTGATACCTTGTGCACCAAAGATGAGAAATACCAAGAATTTCGTAAAACCGTTCATCAAAAATGGCTACAGCGCCTATTTAACTGTATCCCATTGTTTATACGAAAAAAGATCGTTTCCAACGTACAAAATAAAATCAAACAACAAAAAAACTCTAAGCAAATGGAAATCATGGATGTGACGCCTGAAGAAGTAGTCAATGTCCTTGAAGTTAACCAAGTCACTCATATGATCCACGGTCATACACATCGTCCTAACACTCATAAACATCAAACTAATCAAGGCTGTGCAACCAGAATCGTACTTGGTGACTGGTATACTCAGGGCTCGATATTAGTGTGTGATGACAATGGTTGCGAATTACAGCAGCGCTCCCTTGGATAAAAACTTTAATCTTTAGAAAATCTTCACAAATTTAATCCACTCACAGACTTTTCACCTATTCTTATAATTGGAATACGAAGATAGTGACTCTGATAGTAAGTTATTTGAATATCGTATTTTTTATTGTGAATTTATGAGTCAACGAACAAACTTGTTACTTTGTAGCTGGAAGCCTCGAAAGCTTTTCTATATTGTTACTAGGTTAATTAATAATAAACCTGAGACTCTAATAAATACGAGGTTACTCTGGTTAATAAGCAAAGAGATTCAAGGATGCATTCTTTTATTGCACGCCAGCCCATTGTAAATACCGATAAGCAGATTGTGGCTTACGAGTTATTGTTTCGTGAAGGATTTAAAAATGAATTCCCTTCGGTAGACCCACAGTTGGCGACCAGCCGATTATTAATTGAGCACTTTTTTCTTACTAATGTTCAAGGACATGAAAAAACATTTTTCGTCAATTTTCCCTATCAAAGTTTAATAGAGCAAGTCCCAACACTTTTTCCTGTGGATTTATTGATGATCGAAATTCTCGAAGATTGTCAACCTAGTGACGAATTATTCTCAGCGATAGCCGCCATGCATCAACAAGGTTACAAAATGGCCCTTGATGACTTTATCCCATCACCTAACTGGGAGCGTTTCCTACCTTACATTAGCACGATTAAATTCGATATTAAGCAAATAAGCATCTCCGATGCAGCCAAATTTATCGAAACTCATAAAGTCTATGATCTTTATTATTTAGCTGAGAAAATTGAAAGCCAACAAGAACTAGAAGAAGCAAAAAAAGCCGGTTTTGATTTTTTCCAAGGTTACGCATTATATGAGCCAGAAATAATCAAACACCGAAGAATTGAATCATCGTCATTCACCGTTGAGCAACTAAAAATTGCCATTCATCAATCTCCTATTGATTACCAGTTAATCGAAAGACTGATTCGTTATGACATTACAATGTCCTATAAGCTAATGCGATTTATCAATGCTCATTCATCCAAAACCTTTACCTCGTTTGAAGATGCTTTTAATATTCTCGGCCTTGATAAAATCAAATTCTTTATTGAGTTATCTCTTACCGCGGCCCATAAATGGACGCCATCGGATTATTATTTAAGCTCCATGCATCGAGCCCATTTCTGTGAACAAGTCGCCGCCTTAGAACAATTCAAAATAAATGCCGAACACGCTTACTTCGTTGGAATGTTTTCTCAAATCGATAAGCTCCTTCAACAACCACTTTGCCAACTAGTCGGGACCTTGCCACTGAACAAAACGGCAATTAATGCACTATCAAAACAACAAGGTATTCTCGGTGAGATTTTAGGACTGGCCATTGCCTATGAGAAAAACGATAATTCCAGTATTCAGTGGTTTACTGATAAACTTCAAATCTCCCCAGAACTAACTCGTCAATTTTATGACAATGCGATTAATTGGGTAACCCCTGAAAATGACCACCTTCGCTTAGAAGGCAAGCTTCTTCATCAACAGTAAAGAGAACACTATGCTTTGCCCATGCTGTAGTCAGCAACCTTACGACCAATGTTGTCAACCTATTCACCAAAATACTGCTAACGCTCAACTGCCTGAACAATTGATGCGTGCCCGTTACTCGGCACATGTGCTTGGCAATGTAGAGTTTGTCATCCAGACTTACCATTCATCTTGCCAAGCGGAACAAGAAGCCAACGCCATTGCTCAATCGGTTGAAAGTAACTGGGTACAACTGGAAGTCCTTGATGCTCCAACCCCTTCTAATTCTGAAGGTTTGGTGGAGTTTAAAGCTTACTTTGCAGAAAACGGCAAACAATATTGCCTACATGAACGCTCAAGATTTGTTAAAGAAGATGGCCAATGGCGCTATATAGATGGTGTGATGCCAAAAGAGAAAATTGATCCACGACTTAATCAAACCATTACCAGCACTAAAATAGGCCGAAACGATCCTTGCCTGTGTGGCAGTGGTAAAAAGTTTAAAAAGTGCTGTGGTTAAGCTCAATGACAGACTGTTTTAAATAAACCATTAAAAAACCCAAATGACTTCAAATCATTTGGGTTTTTATCTATTCGGCTATCCGCTTTTAGAGATCAGCGGTTAGTTTATTGATGACGTTCTTTCAATTTATTAATCACGTCATTAAACGATAGACCTTGATCTTGCAGCAATACAAACAAGTGATACATTAAATCTGCCGATTCACACACTAATTCCGCCTTGTCGCCCGACGTTGCCGCAAGCGCGACTTCAACACCCTCTTCGCCCACTTTCTGCGATATGCGCTTCGTGCCACGAGCATAGAGACTTGCAGTGTAGGAGGATTCTGGATCGGCACTCTTGCGGGCAGCCAGTAATTGCTCAAGTTGATGAAGCCACACCAATTGGCTTTCTTCTTGCTTATCACCATCAAAACATGTTGTCGTGCCAGTATGACAAGTTGGGCCAATTGGGTTAACTTTCGCCAACAGAGTATCATTGTCACAGTCTAGAGAAAGGTTTACTAAACCTAGACTGTTTCCTGATTCTTCCCCTTTGGTCCAAAGACGCTGCTTGGTACGAGAGTAAAAAGTGACTAAGCCGGTATCAGCGGTTTTTTGTAGCGCATCCGCATTCATGTAGCCCATCATTAATACTTGGCTAGAAACGTAATCTTGTACAATCACAGGCACTAAGCCATCGACTTTGTCCCAATTAATACGTTCATTCAAGTCAACAACGTCAGATGCTTGAAACTTTGATTGTGTTGTTAATCCTTCACTCATAAACGTATCTCCACGCCTTGTTGTTTTAAGTATTGTTTCAGTTCACTTATGTTGATCACTTGTTTGTGAAAAACAGACGCTGCTAACGCGCCATCAACATGAGTTTTTTGATAGGCTTCTGCAAAGTGCTCCATCGCGCCTGCGCCACCTGAGGCAATCAAAGGTACCTGACACACTTCACGAACCATGTTTAATTGATCGATATCGTAGCCATTACGCACGCCATCTTGGTTCATCATATTGAGTACGATTTCCCCTGCGCCACGTTTTTGCACTTCTTGCACCCAATCACGGGTTTCCCATTTCGTTGCCTTGGTGCGCTCTTCATCACCGGTAAATTGGTAAACTTGATATTTGCCAGTGTCTTTGTCGTAGTATGAATCAATGCCCACTACGATACATTGCACGCCAAATTTGTCCGCCAGTTCGGTGATCAATTCTGGATTCGCGAGCGCTGGGGAGTTGATTGACACTTTATCGGCGCCAAACTCAAGAATACGCGCGGCATCTTCGGCAGATTTAATACCACCAGCCACACAGAAAGGAATATCAATCACTTCAGCCACGCGAGCTACCCAACTTTTATCCACTACGCGGCCATCGCTCGACGCAGTAATATCATAAAACACGAGCTCATCTGCACCTTCTTCCGCATAACGTTGCGCTAACGGTACGATATCACCAATGATTTCATGGTTACGAAATTGCACGCCTTTGACGACTTGACCATCTCGAACATCAAGACACGGAATTATTCGCTTTGCCAACATGAGAATGCCTCCTCTGCGGTAAACTTGCCATCAAGTAATGCACGGCCAACAATCACGCCAGCAACACCAGTACCTTTAAGCGCAGCAATATCCTCTAGGCTACCAATGCCACCTGAAGATTGAAATTGCACTTGTGGATACTGTTTGCATAAATCAACATACAGCTCAACGTTCGAGCCCGCTAAAGTGCCATCACGCGAAATATCAGTACACAGCACGTGTTTCAACCCCACAGTAAGGTAATCATCTATAAGGGCTTCAATCGTCACGCCAGAGTCTTCTTGCCAGCCAGAAATCGCCACACGACGTACGCCTTGCTCATCAATGTTGATATCTAAAGCCAGTACGATTTTTTCTGCGCCGTATTTTTCCATCCAGCCTTTGACCAGCTCAGGTTGTTTCACCGCAGTCGAGCCAACCACAACACGTTGTGCGCCCGCTTCAAGCAGATCAATCACATCTTGCTCTGTGCGTACACCACCACCAATTTGGATATTAGCCGGTGTGCCTGCAAGCAACTTAGCAATTAAATCGAGTTGACGTGCTGAAGTATCTTTTGCACCAGTTAAATCCACCAAATGCAGCCAATTGGCACCGGCTTGATGGTAGAGGTTAAATTGCTCGACTGGATCGACTTTGTATTCGGTTTTCTGTCCATAGTCGCCTTGAAATAAACGTACGACTTGTCCATCAATTAAATCTAATGCAGGAATTATCATCCTATATTTCCCTTTTATACGTTTAGCTCAAGAAAGTTTTGAATCAGTTTTGCGCCTGCTTTTGAGGAACGCTCTGGGTGAAATTGCACACCATAATAGTTGCCACTTTGCACCGCTGCGGTAAATGGGTTGCCATAGTCACAACTTGCAATGGTGTACTCACCGACTTGCATGGCATAGCTGTGCACAAAGTAGAAATAACTATCTTCCGGAATGTCTTTAAATAATGGATGACCAGATTGAGATTTCACCGTATTCCACCCCATGTGAGGCAAAGGTAAATCACCCGTATCCATTAAGCGAACCTCACCATCACATAGACCTAGGCAATTGACTTCTGCATTACCTTGTTGACCTTTTTCTTCAGACAGTTTGCCTAGTAATTGCATACCAAGACAAATGCCCAATAACGGTTTCTCTACCTTTTTAACCAAGCTAATTAAATCACGCTCTTCTAGGTTCTTCATTGCCTCAGAAGCAGTGCCTACGCCCGGTAGAAATAGTTTATCCGCGCCTAGAACCACGGCAGGATCTTTAGAAATCGTAACCGTATAACCAAGGCGTTCAATAGCAAATCTGACTGATGACACATTGGCGCAACCGGTGTCGATAATCACCACTTGTTGAGCATCATTTGTGACAGATATTGATCCCATTACAGCACTCCTTTACTACTTGGCAATTCGTTACCTTCTACTTTGATCGCTTGACGTAACGTACGACCGAAAGCTTTAAATAAACTTTCAATAATGTGGTGGTCGTTATCGCCAGTTGAAGATAAGTGCAGAGTACAAGCCAGCGTATCTGTTAATGAGCGGAAGAAGTGCACCACCATTTCCGTCGATAAATCGCCCACTTGTTCACGGCTGAATTTAGCATCAAATTTCAAATAAGGACGGCCAGATAAATCCAAACCACATTGCGCTAAACATTCATCCATTGGCAAGCTAAAACCAAAGCGACCAATACCACGTTTATCACCAAGTGCTTCTTTTAACGCTTGACCAAGAGCTAAAGCCGTATCTTCAATGGTGTGATGATCATCAATGTGCAAATCACCTTTAACGTCCACTTTCATTTGGAAACCACCGTGTGTGGCGATTTGATCTAGCATGTGATCAAAAAAGCCCATTCCGGTAGAGATTTGATTACCACCCTGCTCATCTAAATTAACCGCAATACGAATATCGGTTTCTTTAGTCGTGCGAACAACCGTAGAGGTACGAGAATTAACCGTTAGGTCTTTTAAAATATCTAACCAGTTCATGGTTTCAGGATTGTACTGAATACCACGAATCGCCATGTTCTCTGCCAGCTGTAAATCGGTTGCACGATCGCCAATCACTGCCGAGGTTTTAAAATCGACTTTACCTTGCTGTAGGTAATCTTTAACTAAACCGAGTTTAGGTTTACGGCAAGTACAGTTATCGGCATCAAAGTGCGGGCAAATCAACACATCATCAAATTTAACGCCTTGCGATGTAAAAATATCCATCATCATATTGTGTGGCGCATCAAAATCCGCTTGTGGGTAGCTATCCGTACCTAGACCATCTTGATTGGTGACCATCACTAAACGATAACCAGCATCTTGAAGTTTTAATAATACCGGAATGACATTAGGCTCAAATTTCAGCTTGTCTAAACGATCAACTTGAAAATCTTCCGGCGGCTCAACAATTAAGGTGCCATCTCGGTCGATAAAAAGAATTTTATTAGCTTGGCTCACATTGACTTCCTTTCTTAGAGCAGCCACCAATTTAGGTTTGATGGCTCAAATTATTTATATACTTTTCTTTATAAGTTAAAAAGCTACACGATGGCGCTGATTTGATTACGGATGAAGCTTAAGGTCTTTTCACATTCATCACGGTTACCGATACTGATTCGCACGCAATCTTTAATCGGAGAGTTACGTAGAATAATGCCGTTATCCCACGCCGCTTTAAACATCGCATCGCCCTCTGTGAATTGGATTAACAGATAGTTACCCCAGCCATCATAAACCGTCACACCTTGCAGCATAGATAAACCCGCTTGCAAATAGGCGCGATTCGCCGCGAGATCCAGTACCTGATATTTCATACGTGCAAGCCCTGCTTCAGATAATGCCTGACAAGCAATTTCAGCCACCGGAATCGGTACAGGATACGGAGCAATCACTTTCAATAATACATTGATTAACTCTTCGTTAGCCAAAGTAAAACCACAACGCAATCCAGCGAGAGCAAAGGCTTTCGACATAGTTCGCAAAATGGCTAGATTAGGATATTGTGCAAGTAAATCGATTGTTGACGCTTCTGGACAAAAATCGATATAGGCTTCATCCATCACTACAATCGCTTTGTCTTGTGTCATCTCTAATAGAGCAACGATATCTTCACGCTTGATCAGATTCCCGGTTGGATTATTTGGGCTACATACAAACACCAGTTTCACATTCTCTAACTGCGCTTGAATGCTCCCCAGATCCAGCTGCCACTCTTGAGTTAAAGGCACGACTTTACGTTCAACACCGATGGTTTCGGCACTGATCGCATACATGCCATAAGTCGGAGGGCAATAAAGGATTGCATCTTGATTCGGCTCACAAAAAGCGCGAATAAGTAACTCGATACCTTCATCGGCACCGCGAGAAGTTAATACTTGCTCTGCTTTCACGCCAGCATAAGTCGCGTAGGCTTCAATCAAAGCTTTTGGCTGGCACTCACTATAACGGTTTAAGCGAGTAAAATTGGTTTTATACTCATTATCAAACGGTGATTCATTGGCATTTAGCCAAACATCCCCACTGCCACCAATACGGCGAGCAGACAGGTAGGGTGTTAAAGCTTGAACTTGTTTACGGGCTAACTTTTCCATGTTCTTCCTGCCTATTGCTGATTCAATTGTTCGTTACAAATACGGTCGATACGAATAGTCACGGCGCGTTTGTGCGCATCAAGACCTTCCGCTTCTGCCATAGTAACCACTGTTTGCGCTAAGCCTTTCAAGCCCTCTTTTGATAACTCTTGTACTGTCATACGTTTTGAGAAATCTGCTAAACCTAAGCTTGAGTAGGTTTTAGTGTAGCCATAAGTAGGCAGTACGTGGTTCGTTCCCGAAGCGTAATCCCCAACTGATTCAGGCGACCATTGGCCAAGGAAGATTGAGCCTGCGTTATCGAGTAAAGGCAACAATTCACGAGGGTTTTTAGTCTGAACAATTAAGTGTTCTGGGCCGTAGAAGTTTGAAATTGACACACATTGGGTCAACGATTCGGTAATCACAATCAAGCTTGAGCCTAAGGCTTTCTCAGCAATATCACTGCGAGATAAACTCTTCAGCTGTTTTTGAACCGCTTCTGCTACTTGATCAGCAATCATCGGTGATGGCGTTAATAGCACCACTTGAGAATCTGGGCCGTGTTCAGCTTGAGACAATAAATCTGCAGCGACAAAATCTGCATCAGCTGTTTCATCAGCAATCACTAATACTTCTGAAGGACCGGCAGGCATATCAATCGCGGCACCGCGGAAATCATTGCTTACTTGACGTTTGGCTTCGGTTACAAAGGCGTTACCTGGGCCAAATATTTTATCGACTTTAGACACTGTCTCGGTGCCGTAAGCCATAGCCGCAACCGCTTGAGCGCCACCGACATTGTAAACTTCATCGATATTACACAGTTTTGCTACATATAAGATTTCATCCGCAATCGGCGGAGGTGAACATAACACCACTTTACGACAACCTGCAATTTGCGCCGGAACGCCTAACATTAATACCGTTGAAGGTAGTGGCGCACTGCCACCTGGAATGTATAAACCGACTTTATTAATCGCACGGGTCACTAATTCACACACCACACCCGGTTGCGTTTCAACACTTAACGGCTGTGCTTTTTGCGCTTTGTGGAAAACCGAAATATTTTTGTGCGCTTGTTCTAGCGCTTGTTTCATTTCTTCCGATAAACGTGCAGTAGCCTCATCGATTTCTTGTTCCGATACACGAATAGAATCAGGCGTTGCTTTATCGAACTTGGCGGTTAATTCTTTGATTGCAGCATCACCACCTTGTTTCACTTGATTTAATACATCAGTGACAATTGAGGTGATGTTAGCACCATCGCTAATTGCTGGGCGCTCAAGAACTGCATTTTGTTGCTCTTCGCTTAATGATTGCCAAACGACGGTTTTCATATTGCTTACTCCATCATTTTTTCAATTGGTAACACTAAGATTGAACTTGCACCAAGCGCTTTTAAGCCTTCCATAGTTTCCCAGAAAAGGTTCTCGGTACTCACTAGGTGCACTGCAACACGATTTTTTTCTTGAGATAGAGGTAGGACAGTAGGATCTTCAGCGCCAGGCAGTAATTGTTTGATTTGTTCTAACTTATCAGATGGCGCGTGCAGCATGATGTATTTTGATTCTTTCGCTTGAATCACACCTTGCATACGAGTGAGCAGTTTTTCAATCAAACCATCTTGCTCAACTGAAAATTCACCAATACGTTGAATGAGTGTCGCTTTAGAGCGGAAAATCACTTCCGCTTCTTTTAAGCCATTGGCTTCTAAAGTTGCACCGGTAGAGACTAAATCTGCAATCGCATCGGCAAGGCCAGCACGAGGCGCAACTTCAACTGAACCCGTTAGCATACAAGTGCTAAAGTTAATACCTTGCTCATCCATGTAGCTTTTTAATAAGTGTGGGTAGGTTGTCGCAATACGTTTGCCCGCGAGATCTTGTGGGCCGTTGTAAGTTTCATCTTTATTAATCGCGATAGATAAACGACAACCGCCGAAGTCTAGGCGACGCAGTGCTTTAAACTCACATGGAGCACCTTCTGCTTTACGATCTAAGCGTACTTCTTCTAATTCATTCTCACCGATAAAGCCAAGGTCAACCACTCCATCCATGATCAAACCAGGAATGTCATCATCACGAACTAACAATAAATCGATTGGCATATTTTCACTGTGTACTACCAGCCTCTCACCAGCAATATTAAATTTAACACCACACTTTTTAAGTAGCTCTTGACACTCTTTGCTCAAGCGGCCTTTCTTTTGAATCGCAATTCTTAATCGTGAATTTGTCATCTTTCTATCCCTGTATTTTTAATTTAATAGTCATAGTTGGTTTATTTAGCACATCCAAAAATGATTGATTTTTTAAAGTGTCCCTAAATGAAAAAACCCCCGGAGAGAAAACTCTTCCGAGGGTTTGAATCTTTTTACTGATTCACGTCCGGAAGAGATATCTTCCGGATGCACACACTCACCCGCAAGATATAACAGGATGATGGTGATGATGAATGTTAATATTCAATGTGCGCATATTTTTGTTTGCTCAATCAGTTTCAATAACTTCACACTACCCAAGCTCGAATATTTTTTCAAGCCTTTATTTGAATTATTTTCACATAAGACTAATCATGAAAGTCTTATACAAAAAGGCTGAGTTATTCGCTAACTCAGCCTTTGGTAATACAATCAAAATAGGAAATTAAACGGCTACTTTTTTCATTTTCGATTTTGAAATAACAGACATAACGATACAACAAACCACAAAAGTCACACTTGCAGCACTAAAGCCCATCAACGAAGACTCTGTCATACCTAAAACGATGAAGCCAACAGATGAAACTATTGCTGTTGCTAATGCATATGGTAACTGAGTAGAGACGTGGTCGATATGGTTACAACGAGCCCCTGTCGATGACAAAATTGTGGTATCTGAAATTGGAGAACAGTGATCACCAAATACAGAACCTGCAAGTACTGCACTTAACATAGGAAGCATCAGCGCTAAATCTGTCGCACCTGCTAGATCGCCTGCAATGGGTAGCATGATGCCGAATGTGCCCCAAGAAGTTCCAGTTGAAAATGCCATCACACCTGAAAGCAAGAACAACAATACCGGCAACCAATGTACATCGATGTTACCTTCTACTAGTGTTGATAGATAAGCACCTGTACCCATATCTTTAATCACTGCGCCAATAGTCCATGCAAAGGCTAAGATCAAAATCGCACCAAACATTGACTTTGCACCAATCCATAACGTGATTAGTACATCTTTTGTTGGCATTTTTTGCTTGAATACTGCACCTACAGCACAAATCAAACCAACTAACGCACCATAGAATAAAGATTGACCAACATTGGTATTTTCAAACGCTTTTAATAAGTTAAATGCTTGGCCATTAACACTTAGTGCATCTGCGCCTGAACTAATCATGAAATATACAGTGGCGATAATTAAAGCAACAATAGGCAGAATCAGGTTAGAAACTGTTCCCTCTTTACTTTCTTTAATTTCAGATTCTTCTGTTAAATCTGGTGCATTCTCATCACGATCATCAGTTTTACCTTGACCCGCAGCAATCTCATGCTTACGCATAAGACCAACATTAAGATCAAACCAGATCATAGAAAATACCATTAATAAAGCAAAAATCGCGTAATAGTTCATCGGTACTAAACGCATATATGCTCCTAGAGCAGAATATTCAGTAATACCATGTGAAATTAAAATTCCACTTACTACTGTCATGATATAAGCCCCCCAGCTAGAAGCAGGCATAAGGACACACATAGGTGCAGCAGTAGAATCCAAAATATAAGCCAACTTGGAGCGAGAAACTTGAAAGCGATCGGTCACAGGACGAGAAATTGCACCTACTGCTAAACTATTAAAGTAATCATCAATAAAGATAAATACCCCTAACCAAGCCGCAAGAAATTGTGTTCCTCTTTTGCTTTTAATGCGCTTTTGAGCCCACTCAGCAAAAGCATAAGTACCACCAGATAGCGTTAATAAAGCAGTCATCATGCCAAGAAGAACAAGAAAAAGTAGGATAAAAAGACTATCCCAATTCAATCCGCCATCACTAACAAACACACCCAATACAGTAGAACTGGTATAGCTTAATGCACCTGATAATGAAAAATCAGCCAGCAAAAAACCACCCAGTAAAATACCAAAACCAAGTGATAAAAGAACACGTCGTGTCAAAATGGCCATCGTCAAAGCAATTGCTGGAGGCAACAGCGATGCCGAGGAAGAAGTAAAATCGATTAAGTTCATGATCAAAAAAAACCAAAATTGGTTAGAGATCTACTGCAGAAGGGATATTGTTGAAGAGTATAATCATAAAACAATAAATTAGCTTGTTGATAAACGTTGAAAGCCAAATCACTTTCATATGTCTACAGTAGCGCTCCATAGTAAAAAAATACAGTATGTAACCTTTAAGGCTAGCACTCTGCAAACTATGGCAGTGCTGCATCTATTAAATGCAACCCCAGCAAGTGGCTCTGATACGCCTAACTAATCAAAACGCACTGATTAGCTCTTACTTCGGCAACATTTCCTTTCGTACGCTCTCAAAGGCATCACCCTAAAACGTATTACTAATAAATATTGCGCCTCTACATCAAACTAAAACAATCTCCTTACAAACAGCCGTTTTTCAGGACATTTTAAAAGGGTTCTAGCAAGATTTGGCTCATTGTAATGATCGAAAATCAAATGGCAAGACAAAAGTCTAACATTTCCATTTCGCCACTAACAACTAACAACTAACAACTAACAACTAACAACTAACAACTAACAACTTAATTATAAAGCTAAATATAGTTAATTTGAATCCATATCTAAAATAACAGCACTATTTGTAACAGTATAAATTATTAAATAAATTTCAAATTTCTCTATTTAAGCAAATATATTTTTTGACTAAAAAAGACAAGCTATATAAAATCAGTTTAACTTTATCTAATAAAGATATTTATTTTAGATAAAACTTAATTCAACAATTCTACTGTATAGGATCCACATATGTCAGAAATCAAAAAATCAGCACTACTAAATATTCGTAGTCTTCGCGCTTTTACTCGTGACGAATTTACCCTAGCGGAAGTAGAAGAGTTACTAGAAAAACTAACTACTGTTGTAGCAGAAAGAAAAGAAGCAGAAGAAAAAGAATTAGCGGAACAAGCAGAGCGCGAAGCTAAATTAGCAGAATACGCTAAAATGATCGCTAAAGACGGAATTGATTTAGAAGACCTTATCTCAGCAATGAGCGGTGGTGAATCAAAATCTAAAGCTCGTAAGAAACGTCAACCTCGCCCTGCAAAATATGAATATACTTTAAATGGTGAGCGTAAGACTTGGACTGGTCAAGGCCGTACGCCTTCTGCAATTCAAGAAGCTCTTGATGCAGGTAAATCGATTGATGATTTCCTAATCAAATAATAACAAAACTCTTATTTGATTATTAATAAAAAAGGGAGTATTTAGCTCCCTTTTTTATTCCTAACAATAAGTTACTGTAGATTTTAGATTCAATGATTAAGAATAATTAAACTCATCAATTCATTTTACCCACCCTTTTCATAGCGGGTAAAATTATTGAATTAAATAAACTTATCTTTCCCAGTATGCTTCTTCTAAGCTGTCTTCTTTCTCAGGCAAGCCACGAGATAAACGCGGAGAATGTTGTGCTAATACTTCATAACTTACTCGGTTAGCATACTTACATACTTGAGAGAAAGATGAATAAGTTAAAAATGGATATTCATGTTTACTTGAATTAGGGATATTTTCTTTATGGTATTTATTAGCCGCCATATCATGTAATATCGCAGATAATGCCGCATCACCTGCTCCATTCGTATTCATAATCTTCTCTGGCCCCCCCATATATGGTGCAATATGAGAGTACACTTTAATTGGATTTTCACATTGAGAACGAACCGTTGGGCGGCTAAATTCATACTGATTAAATTCAGCAATCGAGCCTGGTAATAAAGGCAAACTTGTTGGGCGCTTTGCTTCTTCTTCAGTATAACCAGCCATATATAAACCTACCGGGCCGGCGGTGCATAAGACTAAATCTACCCAATCCAGCGCTTTATCTGAAGCTAATAAAGGATCATGTTCTCCTGTTAAAGCTTCTGCCTCCTCTTCATTCATTGCCAAAACAGAAACATTTTGCTTAACAAAATCACGCCAATATTGAGGATCATCTTGAACAACATATTTGGTTCCTAGAGTAAGAACGACTGGAACGTCATATTTTTTCGCGTATTCAATCGCTTTCATTGTTGCATCTGGCATAGGATCGCCCGACTTACAGCGAACCAAATAAGCAGTTAACACTAAAGCTGAAGCGTTTTCAAAAATACGTTCGGGAATACTAGTTGGTAATAATTGATTCATTCTCCCTTCATTAATTGCAAAGGTACGTTCACCATTATCACTAATTAATGCAAAACAACGACCAATTGGGCCTTCAACACCTTGTAGATAATTTAAATCCATACGACTAGAAGTGTTACAAAGGTAGCGATATCCATAACTACCAATTTTAATACTATTACTCATCACACCAAGTAAGGTCGATTTATCATCAGCTAATACGGAGTAATTATGTAACGTATTCCCTATGGTTCCACCCGCGAATTCATCGGTAACCAGGTCATATTCCTTTAACTCGTTATATAATGCTTCTGCTTTTTCATCATCTATAACTAACGAGTGCCCTTTACTCAATTGATATTTTTCAATGAACTCATCACTGACTTTCGCCTCTATATCAACCAACGTTTGGTCAATACCGATAATGTGAGTACGAGACATTCGCTTGCTTTCTTGTGCTTGACTAACAAGCGGATCACGAGCATCGACAGGAAAATAGTGTTTAGATTTACGTTGGCCGGGGAATTTCATAGAGATTATGTAGGTTATGAACAGGGATCTGAATTGTAGCCATCAAATTAGATTGCAGCAATATGACACAAAATAGCAACCGTTTGCCCACTAAATAAAGTGTCACACTATAGTTTAAATAGAAAAAAGCGACACTCTGGTCACTTTTTTATCATCTATTTTGATCTTTATTTTTGGTCAATTAACCAAACTTGAAAATCTTTTCTTTCTTGCTCATTTGCTTTCAAATACCACGCTTTCAACTGAGCAACATTTTCACTATCAGTCGACTTGGAAAGAATTGATAACTTCTTGGTTAAAACTGTCGTAATACTAATTGCCGCAATACCACCTTTCAAATTATAATCCATGACATCTTCAATAAAGTTGCGACCTAATTGCACACCTTCAGCAGATAAAGGCTCTTGCATTACTTCTAGCTGTTGTTGTTGATTGTTCATCAACGACCATTGAAAATCATCTATTTCATTACGTGCTTGAGATAAATCGCGATATTCTGGCAATACAAAAGTTAGCTCATCATCTTCTGCAGTAAATTTGGCAACTATCACTTCGCTATATACTTTACGTAATGTGTCATTTTCCATCACACTTGGCTGAAACTTAAAGACAATTTGATTCTCTCCATTAGGTAACACCAAAGTATCTTTGCCAAACAAACCACCTTTTTCAATTTCAGGTTTAAGTGAGTTAACCACTAATAAATTAATGCTATCTGGAAGTGGTATTTTCACATCAGCTTGTGCTAACTGACTAACGAATAATGCAATGCAGCCTACTGCAGAAAATAATTTCTTACTCATATACATTCCTTTATTTATAAATAAAAAAGCCCGGTAGATACCGAGCTTTTATACTATCACAAGTTCTAAACTGTATTACCAGTAGAAACGAGCACCAAGACCGAAGTTTGTTTCGCTGTCAACTTTTTGTGCTTCAACAAGTTCTTGATCTGCGTTAACAAAACCTAGAGTTGTACCGTCTGCATAACCAACCTCAGCAAATACACGAGCCCAGCTAGAAAACTTGTACTCAAGACCAGCGAATGCATTATTACCATGCTCACTACCATCAGCATTCTCTGCATCTTGATTTACATATTCGTAGCCAGCATAAAGAGATGTTTTCTCAACAAATGTCCAGTAACCACCAACTGAAATAGCATTTTGATCAATTTTACCGTCAGTACTATCACTCTTTAGTTGAGAGCCGTAGTATGTTGCACTTAACTGCAACGCATCAGTCGCATCGAATATACCTGTTGCTTCATAGTAAGTGTTGTTGAGATCCATACCATTAAAATCATGATTACGATTGTAACCACCACCTGCGTGGAAACTAAATGCACCAAATGAAGCACCTACAAAGCCTTCATAAAAATCTTGATTGCTTGAGCTGTCATTAAAGCCATATGCAGCCTTTACCCACCAGTTATCTAGATCTAATGAGTATTTGATTTGAGAATCATTTAATGCGCCGTTTAATTGACCATATAGGTTGCCTGTACCACCGAAGAAATAAGAGTAATCCGTACCACCTAAATCATCAGATATAGTCCAATCTTTACCAAATAAAACCGTACCGTAATCGGTAGCAAAACCGACTGTATGGCGGCGAACAGTAACATCATCACTAGAATTTGCAGGAACACCAACTTCCACTAAGCCTAAAACACCAAAGCTATCGGTTACATTGTATTTCGCGTCAACACCCACACGAGATGAACCTGTAGAAAGATCACCACTGTGATCATCAGCATCCATAAACTTCATTTCGGTACGTAATTGACCGTAAAAATCAACCGACGCATCATCGTTGCTATAAATCTCAGCCGCACTTGCTGCGCCTGTGAATGCTGCTGCTGATACTGCAAGAGCTAAAAGCGATTTTTTCATAATAATCCACTGCCTTTTATTAATTTGAAATTCCCTTTGGGATTCCTTTCTTTTTTTGTTTTATCGCTCGTTAACATCAAGCCAACAAGCGGTACATCTGATTCGCACCTAAAGATTGCAATAAGTTCCCTGAAAGTGTCAAATTTAATAAAAAAAAATAAACCACCAATCAAAAAACATAAAAATCATTAATAAACAATAAATTACAATCACCCCAAAGATAAAAAGGAAAGAATAAACACCATAAAAACACCCACAGCAGATGTAACAAAAAACAAAAAACTAGCCATAAAAACTAAAAAAACCTAAAATAAATACACACAAACACTAGATAATGTAGAATAAATAGAATTTAATACTTAATTGAACACAATTCATACAAACCATAGTAAACGATAAGTTTTATGCATCAATATGTGATTCCGATCTTATTTTTCGTGAGAATACAGTAACTAAACGGTGAATTTTCGACCTATACGACATTGAAAAAACTTATCATTCACGATGCAATTAATGACTTCTCTAATAAACCAAACTCACATTTTCCCTACCTAACTCCTTATATTTAAATAACCACACTCAGTAGGTTACTTAATCAAACCACTGTGATAATATCCAGTTGTTCAATTATGAGACTCAAACATGCTATCTGCCAATATTCAAAAAGCCATCAAACAGAGCTATCAGAATCTCTCTCATCAATTAGATGGCTTTATTCCTCGCCGAGCTCAAAACTACCTAGTTGCAGAAATCGCAAAAACATTGGCAGGCACCTACCATCAATCCAATCGCATAATTGTGGCTGAAGCGGGAACCGGTATTGGTAAATCACTGGCCTACTTAATGGCCTCGGTTCCTTTCGCTCATTTTGGTGAAAAGAAAATCATTATTTCTACTGCGACGGTCGCTCTACAAGAACAGTTGATTAATAAAGATATGCCACTCTATCGACGCTTAGTCGAAACCCCCTTTACTTTTCTATTGGCAAAAGGACGTCAGCGCTACTGCTGTGCTGAAAAGTTAATGCTGGCTTCTGGTGGGCAACAAGATGGTCAGCAAATGGCTATGTTTGAAAGCAAGCCGAAGAAACAAGATATAAAACAACTGCAAGATTTATATGAAGCCTTCTCAACTCACAAGTGGGATGGCGATAGAGATAGCTGGCCAGAAACCATTAACGACGAGATTTGGAAAACCATCGTCAGTGATAAGCACAGTTGCAATAACTCTATGCCTTCGCATCGTGACTGCCCTTTCCAGAAAGCGAGAGCCGATCTTGATAAAGCCGATATTATTATTGCCAACCACAGCTTAGTGATGGCCGATGCCGATCTTGGTGGAGGCGTGATCCTCCCAGAACCAGAACAAAGTATTTATATTTTTGATGAAGCGCACCATCTACCGAACGTGGCTCGTGAACATGCTTCCGCTGCTGCAAGCTTAAAAGGCGCCGCGGGCTGGCTAGAAAGCCTCAATAAAGCGGTAGTAAAAATAGTAAATTTGACTGATGCTAAACGTAGCACTCGATTTAGAAATGAATTACAAGATGCTATTCAACAACTAATCCCTGCCCTCACTCAATTAAGCACGCGATTTAATGCTAATGAATTTAAGGAGCGTACCTATCGCTTTGAGCACGGAGAATTACCGGCTTGGTTAGAAGAAGAATCTAAAAGCCTAAAAATACTGAGCAAGAAAGCGCATCAGGCCATGAATAAAATCGCCGATTTGATTTCAGAACGAGTTAAAGATGGTGAGTTATCTTCACGTCTGGCTGAACCGGCTCTCGCAGAATCAGGCTTTTATCTGCAACGCTTAGAAAACTTAGCTAAAGTGTGGCATTTAATGGCAGAGCAAAATCATGATAAAGGCGCACCGCTTGCCCGTTGGATAGAAGTGAGTTCTGAACGAGAAGATGACTTTATTATTAGTGTGTCACCGTTAGAGGTTGGCTGGCAACTTGATCGTCAATTATGGAGTCGCTGCGCTGGTGCAGTACTAGTGTCGGCAACCATGAGAGCATTAAACTCATTTCAATATTTTGCTATTCAAGCCGGAATCAGTCAAAAAGCTGAAGATGCGACCCAGTATCTGGCATTAGCATCACCTTTTGACTACCAAAATAAGGCTGAATTACTCGTCCCAAATGTAAAATTTGAACCCCAGCATCCTGACTTTACTCGATATTTGTGTGAAATTTTGCCTACTTATATTGAAAAAAAGAAAGCAAATTTAATTTTATTTTCTTCCTACTGGCAAATGAATCAAGTTGCAGAAAAACTGGAATCTATCGCATTAAAAGAAAAGTGGAACTTGCAAATTCAAGGTAAATGCTCACGCACCGAAATACTCAATAAACATAAAGCGTATTGCCAATTTGGCCAAACCAGCGTTATTTTCGGCACTGGCAGTTTTTCTGAAGGGCTGGATTTACCTGGTAAGCTACTTGAAAACCTGATCATCACCAAAATTCCATTTGGTGTTCCAACCTCACCTGTCGAAGAAGCGCATTCAGAATATATTGTGCAAAAAGGTGGAAATCCGTTTTTACAAATTTCTGTTCCCGAGGCAAGTAAAAAACTGATTCAGTCTGTTGGACGTTTACTGCGGAAAGAGCAAGATTCTGGTAGAGTCGTGATCTTAGACCGCCGCATCGTGACAAAACGCTACGGAAAATCGTTATTGGATGCCCTACCGCCTTTTAAGCGGAAAATAGAATACTAATTAAGAAGATCATTTATGGAAATGTTAGACCCAACGATGCTTATCATTCTGGGCCTTGTTGCTTTTGCTGCTGGTTTTATCGATGCGGTTGCTGGCGGTGGCGGTATGCTAACCGTACCAGCATTACTTTCTATTGGTCTACCTCCTCATTTGGCGCTCGGTACCAACAAACTATCTGCAACCTTTGCATCTTCGACGGCCGCTTTTACTTATTACAAGAAACGCTTGTTCACACCTGAATTTTGGTATCGTTCCTTTATTGCGACTTTAATTGGTGCAATTAGCGGTACGCTTGTCGTCAATGTCATCAGTACAGATTGGTTAGAAAAGCTATTACCTTTAATTATTCTCGCCACGGCGATTTATACTATTTTTCATAAGTCGCCAATAGAAAATCACAGCGATATGCCAGACTTTGACGCTAAGACGCATAAGAAACAAATTATTCAAGGATTGACCCTTGGCTTTTATGATGGTGCGATTGGCCCCGGCACTGGTGCATTTTGGACGGTCAGTAATATGGTTCTATACCGGATGAATATCTTACTTTCATCTGGCGTAGCTAAAGCCATGAACTTCACCAGCAATTTCACCTCTCTGGTTACCTTTGCCATATTAGGTCACATTAATTGGACACTAGGTTTAACTATGGGGTTGTGTTTAATGGCGGGTGCTTATGTTGGCGCACATTCAGCGATTCGTTTTGGCGCAGCATTTATTCGCCCAGTCTTTGTTACCGTGGTAAGTGTCATGGCGATAAAACTGGCTTATGAAGCCTGGTTCTAATTGAGGTAGAGATGAGTAGCTTCAGCGATATAGCAGATAAACTTGATACTTTAGCCAAGCAAGCAGCTCAGCGAGATAGGCAAAAAGGCGAGCATCATCAGCCGTTATTTGATGATCACCTTTTTAGCTGTAGGGCCCGTTTCTTGGTTCCATGTGTTTCCGAAGCCCAAGCAACCTATGAAAGCATCATTCGAGAGCAACAGGCAAACAGGCTAACTCAGTTACGCGCTGAACATCTCGCTCAAAAGCTGATAGCGCAATTGGAAGCCATTCAACGTGAATTAGCCACAGGTTCTATTCGCAATACCGAAATAAAGCACAGCAGTTATTACCGCAAGCCCATCAGTGAGCTTTATCAAGATTTATCGCAACATCAAGAGTGGGAAATTCGCTTGAAAGATCTAGTACTGCAAAGGACTCACCAAGTTGACCATTGCAGCAGCTTGCAACGTGCCAAAGCTCAACAAGATCTCCTACTAGCAGAACAACGACTAGAGCGTTGCCAAGCGGCAAAATTGAAAATAGAAAAACAAATTACCTACAGAGAAAGGCATAACCCAAGCAATGACTACTGATAATCAATCTAACTCATTAGATTCTGCACCAGAAGAGATAAAATTGGCGGTCGATCTTATTTATTTGCTAGAGTCGAATGAAATCGATCCGAGTATTGCGCTAGAAGCATTGAAGATTGTTGAAGCAGATTTAATCAGAAAACTAAGAACTAAGAACTAAGAACTAAGAACTAAGAACTAAGAACTAAGAACTAAGAACTAAGAACTAAGAACTAAGAACTAAGCTTATTTTCGAGCAACGAGAAGTGAAACGCCCGAGAATCAAGCCACATATTAAAAAACAAATTCGCCTCTTGTCGCTTTTATCCGACAAGAGGCGAAATTTACTCACACGATAAATCTTGTATTATGAATTACGTAGAGCATCGATACGCTTATCAAGCGGTGGGTGACTCATTAATAGTTCCATCATGGTACGCTTGCCATTAATACCAAATGCCATCATAGAACCTTCTAGCTGTGGTTCGTGGCTCATTTTCAAACGCTCAAGAGCAGCAATCATCTTATGTTTACCGACCAAGTTTGCTGCACCAGCGTCTGCATGGAATTCACGATGGCGGCTGTACCACATCGTAATGAAGCTTGCTAAGAAGCCAAACACCAATTCAAGTACCATAGAGATCAAAAAATAACTCATCATATTGGTACCACCACCTTCTTCGTTATCTCTCGAACTCACAAGATTTGCAATTGTGCGAGATAAGAAGATAACAAAGGTGTTTACTACGCCTTGCATTAACGTCATGGTCACCATATCACCGTTAGAAATATGGCTAACCTCATGAGCGAGCACGGCCTCAGCTTCATCACGAGTCATGTTGTGCAATAATCCCGTAGATACCGCAACCAAAGAATCATCACGCTTAGCACCAGTTGCAAAGGCATTGATGTCTGGAGAATCATAAATAGCCACGGTTGGCATACCAATACCGGCTTGCTGAGCTTGACGGCTTACTGTTTGAACTAACCAATGCTCGGTTTCATTTCTTGGGGTTTCAATCACTTGACCACCAACAGAACGCAATGCCATTTTTTTAGACATTAATAATGAAATGAATGAGCCACCAAAACCAAATAAAGCTGCCATCACCAATAGTCCAGAAAGGCTACCAGGCTGCATTCCAGTTACCGCATAAACTATATTTAAAACAACACTTAAAACTAGCACTACTGCTAAGTTAGTTGCTAAAAATAACATCACTCGTTTCATTCTTTCGGTCTCCATTGAGAAACTATTCATTAGTCATCGTAACCTTATGGCCACGGCGAAAAAACAGCGTATACCAATATGGTTTAAGTATAGATATAGTCATTCATTTTAAGTTCAAGGTTAAGCGCTAAATTGAAACATTTAATGTCGATACATCAGACACTATTAAGCAGATTAACGATTACTCTATATGCGAGTGTTAAACATACAATTTGTGACAAAAGGCTCAAATATATAGTTAGCTGATTAATACTCAAGTAAATGAATACTAAGCCTTATATAGCCCTTCACCTGATTCACTCTCATTGAGTTATACTTTAGTCGTATTGCCCATAGCAATTATTAACCTTATTTTATCGATATTACTGCTACAAATAAGGATGATAACTATGGCGGATAAGGAAAATTATCAAATGGCGATCGATTTATTATCGTGCCATTTAGGTTTATCAGAAGAAGAAGCAAAAGAGCGTTTAGGTTTAGCAGAAAAGAAATCAAAGCAACCTATCATTCTGGTCCCTGAAAAGTATCAAGTTCAATCATAACCATAACTATACCCATTTAAAGTACAAAGGCCGCATATCATTCGTTATGCGGCTTTTGTTTTCTTTAAGAGTATACCTTTATGTCGTCACTCCACTACTCAAACTTAAGCAAGCCTAAATCAATATATTGTTCCACATCCATCATTTTCGATGCAGGCAAATAAGGAATTTCGGCTAATTTAGGCGCGGCAATATGGCGTTTTAAAAAAGCAACATTCTCATCGTAACAACCAAAATTAGGATCAACCTTATTTGCCACCCAACCGACTACTTCTAAACCGTCATTTTGGATTGACTCTAGGGTAAGCAAAGCATGATTCAAACAACCGAGTCGGATACCGACTACGATAATAACCGGTAATTTTTGCTGTTTTACCCAAGTTGATAAAAACTCACTATCAGACACTGGCACTTTCCAGCCACCCGCGCCTTCTACCACAACTATGTCAGATTTCACTTTATGCTGATCTAGGCTTTTATCTAACGAATCAAAATCAATAGTGACTGATTCCCGCTTAGCAGCAATATGCGGCGATGTGGGTAGCAACAGAGCAAAAGGATTAACCTCGGCATAGCTTAGCTCAACATTCGAGGCTTTCTGTAGCGCTAGAGCATCTTCATTAACTAAACCTTGCTCGCTAACTTCACAGCCCGCCGCGATAGGTTTAAATCCTGAAACTCGATAATCACGTTCAGCAAACGCCTTAATAAGTGCTTGAGATACTAAAGTTTTGCCGACTTCGGTATCCGTACCAGTAATAAATACACAATGACTCATTTTGTCAGCTCTCCTAAACAAACTTGATAAGTGGCAGGAAGTTCACCATTCGAATTTTTAAACACTTGGTAGGCTTGATCGACTTGTAATAAAGTTCTAGGTTTGGTTAACCCTTGTGAGCGTCCAGAAACATGCGTTGCACCAATTCCTTTTAAATCTTTCATTAATTCAATAGCCGAAGAATAGTTAAGTATTATTTTTAGGCTTTCTAACTGACATTGTCTCGCTCCCGATTGAAATACGGCCGATTCTAAGCAATCTATTTGATGGAATTGATTCACATGCTGATATTGACGATCGACTTGCTGCCAAGCAGTATGTAATTCGATTAATGATCCCTGTAAAAGCGTTGAATAAACCAATTTTCCTTGCGGTTTTAATACTTGGACCAGTGATGTCATTAAAGCATCCAACTGATGACACCATTGCAATGCAAGACTGGAAAAAATCAAATCAAAGCTATGGGCTTCAAACGGTAACTGCTCAGCATCCCCTTTCAAGTAAGTCACAGGTAAGTTAACACAACGAGACTGGCACACCGCTAACATAGCATCGGATAGGTCGAACGCGATTACTTGCGCGCCACGCAATGCCAGTAATTGAGTGAAATAACCTGTACCGCAGCCAAGATCCAACACTTTCCACCCTGATAAATCATGCGGTAATTTATCCATCAAAAGCTGCCCAACTTGTCTTTGAAAAGCGGCGTGTTGATCATAGGTTTTCGCCGCTTTACTGAACGCTTGGGCAACGGCTATTTTATCTGTATCTCGACATTCAATATCTAATGCTAACGCCATCAATTCTGCCCTCTAAGATTGGCGTCGAATTGATAATATTGAATAATTGCTTGAGTAAGCTGTAACACTTGTTGTTGAGAGTGACAGCTATTCAAGGTGATCCTTAACCTTGCCGCATTCGCGGGAACCGTTGGTGGACGAATGGCTCCAACCCACATGCCTTTCTGCTTTAAATAACTCGACAAATCGATAGCCTGTTGGCTATTGCCACATATCAAAGGCTTAATCGCCGTACTAGTCGATTTATATCCAGAAAGTGTTGAGAGTGAGCCATGGAAAATTTCCGATAATTCTGCAAGCTTTTCACGTCGCCATAATTGCTGTTGGATCATAGTAATCGCATGACTAATGGCATAAGCTTGCGCTGGAGGCATTGCGGTTGAGTAAACATAATGTCGCGCAAACTGATTCAAGAATTCTCCCGTACTTTCATCGCATAAGATTGCCGCCCCTGAAAGCCCTACTGCCTTACCGAACGTCACGATTAAGATATTAGGTTTAATTCCTGATAGCTCAGTAATCCCACCGCCGGATGAACCTAATACTCCTAGTCCATGAGCATCATCGATGGCCAACCAAGCTGGATATTTTTGGCATTGTAGTGAAAGCTCATTTAATGGTGCGATATCACCATCCATACTAAATACGCCTTCAGATACCACTAGCTTGGCTTGTGCTTGTGCTTGTGTTGGTGTTGCTGAAAGCTCAGCAAGTTTGCGACTAAGATCATTCACATCATTATGCTTAAAACGAGACATTGACGCAGGGCTTAGCATGCCTGCTTCCATCAAAGAAGCATGATTCAATTTATCTTGTATAAGATGATCGTGCTTATCCAATAAGGTAAACAACAAGGCTTGATTGGCGCTAAAACCCGAATTAAATAACACCGCTCGCGAGTAACCCAACCATTCGCACAGCTTAGCCTGCAAACTTTGATGCGCCATAGAGAGCCCAGTTACAGCAGGAGATGCACTACTACCGCAACCGTACTGAGTTAATCCCTGTTGCCAAGCTGAAATTAATTCAGGATCACGAGCAAGACCTAGGTAGTCATTACTCGAAAAATTGATATACGGCTTAGACTCTGCGGTTGAGTCCGAAGTAGAAACTGAAATCTGATTATCAGCCAGATGCGAAAATATTTGGGTGTGTCTTTGTAGCCCTTTTTCACGCCGAGCTATCAAGGCTGTTTGGATTTTTTCATCAAACTGATTTTTGCTAATAAGCTGATGTTTTCTGTTAAACATGACGACTAGCTCTGAGCTTCATAGAACAAGTCATCTTTGGTTGGTCGATTAACGACACGCTCGATAACTTGCTCAATTAAATCACTTTCTTGTACTTCATCCGGTTTCTGGTGTACCTCGGAACGATTAATACCTAACTTTTTAAACAGTTGCAGATCAGTATCTTCTTCTGGGTTTGGAGTCGTCAGTAATTTACAGCCGTAGAAAATAGAATTGGCTCCTGCCATAAAACACAACGCCTGCATTTGCTCATTCATATTTTCGCGTCCTGCCGATAGACGTACTGCAGAATGTGGCATCATAATTCGCGCAATAGCGATTAAACGGATAAAGTCAAATGGTTCAACATCATCCACATTTTCCATTGGTGTGCCTTTTACTTTCACCAGCATATTGATTGGTACGCTTTCTGGCTGAGTGGGTAAGTTCGCTAATTCAACCAATAAACCAGCACGGTCGCTGACACTCTCTCCCATACCAATAATACCGCCTGAACATATTTTCATTCCTGCATCTCTAACATGAGAAAGAGTATCGAGACGGTCTTGATAAGTTCGAGTAGTAATAATATTGCCGTAGAATTCTGGCGAGGTATCAAGGTTATGGTTGTAGTAATCAAGCCCAGCATTTGATAAATCTTGCGCTTGTTCTGGTGTTAACATACCGAGTGTCATACAGGTTTCTAACCCCATCTCCTTGACACCTTTGATCATTTCCATCAAATACGGCATATCACGCTCTTTAGGGTTTTTCCAAGCCGCTCCCATACAAAACCTTGTTGAACCTGAATTTTTTGCTTTTTGAGCAGCATCTAAAACTCGCTCAACTTCCATTAAGCGCTCTTTTTCTACATCGGTTCGATAATGGGCACTTTGTGGACAATACTTACAATCTTCAGGGCAAGCTCCCGTTTTAATTGAGAGTAATGTGCTGACTTGAACATGATTCGCTTGTTGAAAGTTTCGATGTACAAGCTGCGCTTCAAACAATAAATCCATAAATGGTTTATCAAGTAATTCATGCACTTGCTGCACAGTCCAGTTATGCCTTATCTCCACAATTCTTCCTTATCTAAAAAGCATTAATGTAAAAATCTTATGTCAAAAACTTGGCTAGTCTAACCATGCAAGATAACATGTCAACCAAATACAAATAATAAGGTTTACAATGAGTTTAATAACAAACAATAATGCTATGGAAAATTGCGATCTAGAATTTGACCGTCAGCATATCTGGCACCCTTACACTTCGACGCTTGCTCCGCTAAAGTGTTATCCGGTAAGTAAAGCGCATGGTGTACATATTGAATTGGAAAGTGGCGAAACGCTGATTGATGGTATGTCTTCGTGGTGGTCAGCAATTCACGGTTATAACCATCCACAACTCAATCAAGCTGTCCATAATCAAATAGATGCTATGTCGCATGTGATGTTTGGAGGCTTAACTCATCGTCCAGCTATTTCGCTGTGCAAAAGTCTTTTGGAATTGACCCCAGAAAATCTACAACAAGTATTTCTTGCCGACTCGGGTTCGGTATCGGTCGAAGTTGCGTTAAAAATGGCGCTACAGTACTGGCACACAAAACAAGTAGAAAATCCTGAATCAACTAAACGTGCTAAGTTTTTGAGCCTTTCACACGGTTATCACGGCGATACCTTTGCCGCCATGTCGGTGACCGATCCAGATAATTCGATGCACAAAATGTATAAAGGTTTTTTGCCAGAACATATCTTTGCCAAGTCACCGAAATGTTACCAAATTCATCAAGGCCAATGGCCTGCTTATGATCCGCAAGACATTACGGACTTTAAAGATAAGATCACAAAGCATCATCAAGAAATTGCGGCTGTGATTTTAGAGCCAATCGTACAAGGTGCTGGTGGGATGCGGATTTACCATCCTGAGTTTTTAAAAGAAGTGCGTCAACTATGTGACCAATATGAACTACTATTAATTTTAGATGAAATTGCGACCGGATTTGGACGTACTGGAAAACTGTTTGCCTTTGAATATGCGAGCATTGAGCCAGATATCTTATGCTTGGGTAAGGCGTTAACCGGTGGTTATATGACGCTTTCAGCCACCCTCACTAGCCAAACTATTGCCGATACTATCTGTAGCGGAGAATCTGGTTGCTTTATGCATGGCCCAACCTTTATGGGAAACCCTCTCGCTTGTGCGGTTGCCAGCGCCAGTTTAGATATTATTAGGCAAGGTCAGTGGCAACATCAGGTAGCTGCAATAGAATCGATTTTTGAAAGCACACTACCTGAGCTTGAAAACCACCAACGAGTCAAATCAGTGCGCTGGCTCGGCGCTATCGGCGTAGTAGAAACTCGCCAATTAGTTAATATAGAAAAAATTCAGCAGCTATTTATCGAAAATGGTGTCTGGATACGACCATTTGGACAATTGATTTACGTTATGCCACCTTTCATTGCCACGCCAGCGCAAATCACTCACTTGGTTAACACAATAGAATTGGCTCTCAATAACGATAACTGCTTTCAATATACTTAAAGGTAGAGGTAATTAATAACAATTGTAAGTAACCAGCAAAATGCGTATTTTGCTTATTCTGTAGCATCAAAGGTTTGTGTTAACATTGGCCTAAAGATTTTGCCCAATAAAATTTAAGGTTTGTTTAATATGTTTAAATGGTTACTTATTGCTTTATTCTCTTACTCTTTTTCAGCAATAGCAGCAGAACAAGCCCAACCTGTAAGTAAAGTAATACCAAAAGCAATTAACGTTGAGACTCACACCTCAAACGGTAATTTGATCTTGGGTGAGAAAGAGTGGATTTTTATCAAACCACTGAATCGTAATGTATTAGCTCGTGTTGATACCGGTGCTACATCATCTTCGATTAGTGCTGTCGATATCAAAACTTACAAGAAAGATGGTAAGAGCTTTGTTGACTTCAAACTCGCGCATAAAACATGGCAGAGCAAAACGATGACTTACCCAGTCACTCGTTGGGTAGAAGTTCGTCAATCCACATCGGAAGAACCATCAGCTTCTCGCCCAGTAGTGCAATTAGAAGTGCAAGTAGGCGACTACAAAACCAAAACCGACTTTACTTTAACTGACCGTACTCACCTTCAATACCCTGTATTGTTAGGTCGTACCTTTATTGACAATGTTGCCCTAGTAGATGTATCGCATAAATATGTACAACCACGTGTCAAACTAGAAAAAACAATTGCTGAAGACGGTGATAAATCTGCCAAAGCAGAAAAATAATCACGAGATTATACCAATCACACTAATTAGATGGCCAGAAATTGCGTAGAAAAAAGGCTTGAGAACAAGGCGAAAATTTTCGATAAGTAGTTATTCTACAATCAAAATTTCCAACGAAGTTATCGAAACTTTTAGCAAGCAAAAATGATCAGATAATTAGTACGATTGGTATTAATATCACCAAACCTTAAACAACAAAAAACCGAAGCAAATGCTTCGGTTTTTTATTGGTTAAATTTCATCATATATCCAAGTAACGTCAAAATGCAGGATTCACCTGGATATAAAGCGGCAAGATATTACACCACTTTAATTAGACCTTATACCACCAATATGTGTTAAGCCATTCATGTATGGGCGCAATACTTGAGGCACTTCAATTGTGCCATCTGCTTGTTGGTTGTTCTCTAAGATCGCCACCATAGTACGACCTACCGCGAGGCCAGAACCGTTCAGTGTGTGTAGTAATTCAGGTTTCTTCTCGCCTTTGCGGCGGAAACGCGCTTGCATACGACGAGCTTGGAAATCACCACAGTTAGAACACGATGAAATCTCACGATAGGTTTCTTGCGCAGGAACCCAAACTTCTAAATCGTAAGTCTTCACTGCACCAAAGCCCATATCGCCAGTACATAACACAACTTTACGGTAAGGAAGCTCTAGTAATTGCAGTACTTTTTCAGCATGACCTGTTAGCTCTTCCAATGCCGCCATTGAATCTTCTGGCTTCACAATTTGTACTAGTTCAACCTTGTCGAACTGGTGCATACGGATCAGACCACGAGTATCACGACCATAAGAGCCCGCTTCAGAACGGAAACATGGTGTATGTGCGGTCATTTTGACAGGGAGATCCGCTTCATCTGTAATTGTATCACGCATTAAGTTAGTCACTGGCACTTCTGCGGTTGGAATCAATGACAATGTTTTCAGCGGTTCATCACTCACTTGTTCAGTTAGAGGACGAGTGTGGAATAGGTCTTCGCCAAACTTAGGTAGTTGACCTGTTCCAAATAAGCTGTCTGAGTTCACTAGGTATGGGACATACAGTTCAGTATAGCCATGTTGCTCAGTGTGGAGATCCAGCATAAATTGCGCGATTGCACGATGCAGACGAGCAAATTGGCCTCTCATTACGATAAAACGAGAACCGGTTACTTTTACTGCACTAGCAAAATCTAAACCGTCGCCCATTTCACCTAAATCAACGTGATCTTTTAATTCAAATTCATACGCTTTTGGCTCACCCCAACGAGCAACTTCTACGTTGTCATTTTCGTCTTTACCATTTGGTACAGAGTCATCGGGTAAGTTTGGAACTGAGAAAGTAATTTCATCTAGCTTGTTTTGTAACTCAGATAGAGCCGTTTTTGCTGCATCAAGATCAGCGCCTAAATTACCGACTTCCGCCATAATACGCGCGGCTTCGTCGTGATCACCTTTTGCTTTCGCTTGGCCTATGGATTTCGAACGGGAGTTACGCAATGCCTGCAATTCTTCAGTCTTAATTTGTAAAGACTTGCGTTGTTCTTCTAGGCTACGGATGGTTTCTACATCCAGCGTGAAGCCGCGACGGGCTAATTTGGCAGCTGTATTATCCAGCTCAGTTCGAAATAATTTAGAATCAAGCATTGCTAATCCTGTTGGTCTAAGTGTGATTAAAGCAGCCTTTAAGCTACTTTTAAGAAAATGTGGTGTGATGCCTAAACAAGGCAAATGTCATACACCCAAGTAACTTCAATATGCGAGTTGGGTATAATAAAAAGATACCCAAAAAGCACTACTTTTGATAGCGCTTTTGTTGGCTTTTTGCATCTAATTCAGCCAAATACTCTAGCTTATCGTTAATTTTTCCTTCTAAGCCACGATTTGTCGGAAAATAGTAACGAGTATCGGCCATTTCTTCAGGGAAATAATTCTCACCTGCGGCGTAAGCACCGGGTTCATCGTGAGCGTAACGGTACTCTTGTCCATAACCCATATCTTTCATTAAATTGGTAGGCGCGTTACGCAGATGCAGTGGCACATCAAACTCTGGTTGATTATGAGCATCTGCAAGCGCTTGCTTCCAAGCTGTATAAACTGCATTACTTTTTGGCGCGCAAGCTAAATACACAATCGCTTGAGCAATTGCTCTTTCGCCTTCAGCTGGACCAATTCGAGTGAAGCAGTCCCAAGCGGAAATAGCGACTTGCATTGCTCTAGGGTCGGCATTACCAATATCTTCAGAGGCAATCGCTAATAAGCGTCTGACTATATATAAAGGATCGCAACCTGCCGCCATCATACGTGCCGCCCAATAGAGCGCTGCATCGGGGTTAGAACCTCGGATCGATTTATGTACCGCTGAGATTAAGTCATACCACATGTCGCCTTTATTATCGAAACGAGCAACTTTCTCACCCGCTACTTCCGCTAATAAAGCTAAGGTAATGACCTTTTGATTTTGTGAATTTTCATCGGCTAAATCGTACAGTAACTCAAGATAGTTGAGCGACATACGAGCATCGCCATTGACTAAATCAACTAAACGTTCAAGCACTTCATCTTCAAATGTCGCAGCAATTTTGCCTAAACCGCGCTCCGGATCGTCGATCGCTTGCTTAAGCACAGCCATAATATCAGCATGATCGAGAGAGGTAAGCTTATATACGCGAGCACGAGATAACAGTGCGTTATTTAACTCAAAAGAAGGGTTTTCAGTGGTTGCGCCGATAAAGGTCACTGTTCCATCTTCGATATGCGGCAAAAAAGCATCTTGTTGGCTCTTGTTAAAACGATGCACCTCATCAACAAACAAAACGGTTTTACGGCCAGATAGTTTATGCTCTCGCGCTTTTTCAATTGCCAGACGGATATCTTTTATCCCTGACGTCACTGCGGAAATTCGTACTACTTCCGCATTAGCATAATTGGCCGCCACTTCTGCAAGCGTCGTTTTGCCTGTACCCGGTGGTCCCCACAAGATCATTGAGTGCAAATGCCCGGCTTCTAACGCCCTACGTAATGGTTTATTAGAGCCTAGAATATGCTGCTGACCACAGTAGTGCTCAATCGACACTGGCCGCATACGAGCGGCCAGTGGGCGAAAGTCTTCATCAACTGAAAAGTCTAAACTAAAATTATTCATCTTGAAGTCACTTGGGTATAGTCTACCTGATTATTGGCGCTGGTCATCGACCTCAACACCTTTAGGAACACTAAAACTAAAGATTGCAGCATCCGGTTTCTTCATTGAGAAATGGGTAAACTCAAACTGGCTTTTCTGGCCATCTTGTTCTATCACATTAAATTGCTGAACGACACCCTTGGCATTGATTTTGATTTGGAATGTACCAACCGAGCTATCTGCTGCCGTAGGTTTCAACGTGAACGTATCATCCGATTGAGTCACATCATAATGTGCCCAATCACTAGCACGATTTCGGGTTAGCAAAACAAACGGCGTTTGAGCGGTCGCTTGTTCTTGACTTAAAATCGTCACTTGCTCGACAAATGGGCTGTAATACCAAACATTTTCACCATCAGACACGAGCAGAGTTTCATCTGGCGCTGATGTTTTCCAACGAAATAAACTTGGACGAGAGATATCAGCGCTCCCTTCACCATCAAGCAGTACTTCACCTTCAGGGCTAGTCACTTTTTGAGTGAAGTCAGCACTAAAGCCATCATTTTTACTCAATCGAGCATTTAATTCATCTTTCGGTGCTGCCCAAACACTGGTACTTGCCAGTAACAACACTAGTAGCCAATTTCTCATATCCATCCTCGACATTATAAAACTTGATTGCCCAATTTAGAATCTCAATCTCTCTATACCCAAGTCACTTGGATATAGATTAAAATACTAATCAAATTGCTTAATCGGTGGTGGAGCAATCACTTCACGATTGCCGTTATGTCCCGGTGCACTTACGACACCTTGAGCTTCAAGTTGTTCCACAATTCTTGCGGCACGGTTGTAACCAATTTTAAAGCGACGCTGGACACCAGACACGGAACCTCGGCGTGATTCTGTTACGAATTCAACGACTTGGTCGTAAAGTGGATCAGCATCTTCTTCACTTTCTAATTGTTCACCTGGCAATAAACTCTCTGCCGTTGGCTCACCATGAACAATTTCATCAATATAAACAGGCTTACCACGTGCTTTCCAATCATTCACTACCGCATGCACATCATCATCGGAGGCAAACGCACCATGCACACGAATAGTATGGTTTGAACCTGGCGGTAGATACAACATATCCCCCATACCAAGCAGTGATTCAGCACCACCTTGGTCCAAAATAGTACGTGAGTCAGTTTTGGTTGATACGGTAAACGCAACACGGGTTGGGATGTTAGCTTTAATCAGACCGGTAATCACATCTACCGATGGACGTTGAGTCGCCAGCACTAAGTGAATACCTGCCGCCCGTGCTTTTTGAGCCAAACGTGCGATCAACTCCTCCACTTTTTTACCTACTACCATAATCAGATCAGCAAATTCATCGACGATCACGACAATGTATGGCAGTTTTTCTAAACGTGGTGGCATTTCATCCATGCTATCACCCGGTTGCCATAGTGGATCATGGATTGGGTGACCCGCATCAGCGGCCATTTTCAGCTTCTCGTTGTAGCCTTTCAGGTTACGAACGCCTAATGCTGACATGAGTTTATAACGACGCTCCATTTCCCCAACACACCAACGTAAGGCGTTTGAGGCATCTTTCATATCAGTAACAACTTCTGATAATAAGTGAGGAATACCTTCGTAGATCGATAATTCCAACATTTTTGGATCGATCATAATAAAGCGCACATCTTCTGGCGTCGCTTTATACAAGATACTCAAGATCATCACGTTCACACCGACCGATTTACCAGAACCGGTAGTACCTGCAACCAGTACGTGAGGCATTTTAGCTAGATCCGCAATCACCGCTTCACCAGCAATATCTTGCCCTAGCACAACAGCTGTTGGCGATTTAGAATTTTGAAATTGTTCGCTGCTAATAACATCTGACAAATAAACCGTTTCGCGGCTCATATTTGGTAGTTCTAAACCAACATACGGTTTGCCTGGAATCACTTCGACTACGCGCACTGCCATTGCAGATAATGAACGAGCAAGATCCATGGAAAGGCCAGAAATACGGCTCACTTTCACGCCCGGTGCTAAGTCTAACTCAAAACGCGTGATCACCGGACCTGGGAAAATGTCCACAACGCGCGCTTCAATTTTATAATCGGCAAGCTTAGATTCAACCAAGCGAGCAATCTCTTCCAATGCATCGCGGTCAATATGGCTTTCACGTTTTTCAGGGTGATACAACAACTCCAATGTTGGCATTGGTGATGTTGGCACAGGTAAGTTCGCATCTTGTTGTACTAAGAATGGGTTTTGCGATGCCAAGGCGTTTACTTGTGCAGTGGCAACCATATTTTGAAACGCGGCAGCATCTTGATCGGCAACTTGATTTTGCTCAGGTTGGACAGCTTGCTGCACTGGTTCTTCTGGTTGAGCGACAGGTTGTTGAACAGTTTCGTCTTGCGTATTGTCTTGTTGAACCATATCAGCTTGAGAATTGATCTCGGAATGCGTCTGCGTAGATTTCGATTGTTCCGCTACAGCATTCAATGACGATGAAGAGTCATTTGAGGTTGCATTCGTTAGCTCTTCATTATTTTTCGAGTTAGTAAGCTGGGTTTGCGGTGACTGTACTGACTGCTCACTTGCTTGTTGAGGTGAAAAATTTTGCTCAGTAGCAGTAGATACCGTTTGAGATAATTCAGCTTCAACGTTCTGATTAGGTTCATCGTCAAGAACAGAATCGAGATTTCCTAATGAAGGAGTATTTTCATCTAAAGCAGCATCATCGATAGCGCTTTCTGCCTTAGTTGTGCTTTGCTCTGTATTAATTGGTGTTGTTTGTTGACGAGCTTGTGCTTGTAATGAAGCAATAGTATCGGCGTCTTGCTCAACAAAGTCATTTTCAGAAACCGCTTGCTGATCTAACTCTGCAATCGTTGCATTTGGATTTTGGTAACGATTTGATGATTCTGTAGCAGAATTATTTTCAATATCAGAAGATGCTGAACTCATTTCCTGTTGAGTTCTCATCTCTTGCTTTGTGCTCACTGCTGCTTCTACGGTTTGAGCAGGTTGTGCTGGCGTAGCTTTTATTGATGTCGTTACTGAAGGTGCTGAAAATAACGGATCATCCAGATCTTCTTCGCTAAGCTCTAGGTCTGGCTCACTATGTGCACTTGGTTCAATTTGAGTTTTCTTCGCAGATTTACGTGGGAAGTGAATATTGAAACGTGGCTTTTTCTGCTCAGATTCAACAGCTAGCTCAGCAGTTTGCGCATCATCTACGATATCTAACTCTTCATCTTGCTGTAAATTAACCGCTTTCAAAGAAAGTGCATCATCATCAATGCCTTCAATATGCATTTGGCTTAATTCAGCTTGCTGATAATGGTTCGCTGATAGTGTCGTCGGTTCTGAATGACGTGCGCGATTAAATATACGCTGAGTGAAACGTAGAGCAGCTTGTCCTAAATGTTCAACAATGCTCAACCAAGAAATGCCAGTTAATAAAGTAAAACCTGCACCCCATAAAAACATAAATACCAATGTTGACCCTAAAATATTCAATGCAGGAGTGGCAACTGAGGTTAACACATCACCGACGACACCCCCTGATGAGAAATACCAAATATCATCAAAATTAATATCGGCTAGGCCACAGCTGGTTAGCAGCATAATAGTCAGGCCAAGTAGACGTGTACCCCATAGAAAAAAATCAATCCTCTCCCCTTCATCTCGTGAACGGAAGAATGCCCAGCTTGCGCCTAGGATAATAAAAGGTAATGGATAGGCAAACACGCCAAAAGTGAAAAATAGAGTATCCGCAAGCCAAGCGCCTATATAACCACCAGCATTATGGACAGTTCCACCCCACGCTGTTTGTGACCAAGATGGATCCGCTGGGTTAAATGAGAAAAGTGCCACCATCATTAAAATGGCAATCAATAAGCCTAAGATCAAACCACACTCTTTCAAACGTTGTGAACCATTAAGACGAGATTTCGACTTAAATTCTTTCGCTTTGATGATAGTGACGGTTTTCGACTTGCCTTGCTTGAAAATATTTTTACTGTACGTAAACAAAACGTTCCCCTATTCCGAGTGGTTAATGGGCGTTTACTCTTATTTTAGACATGACGTCAAACCTTATTACATTGTTGAAAATAGCAAATCGGGTATGAAAATAAGGATAATTCACTCGGTGGTCCAAAATACGACGAGCGGCCTAAGCCGCTCGGTAGACAACACTCGATAACAATAACCGAAATAGGTGGAAAAACCTATACCCAAACAGCGTCAAAAGGAAGATTTGAACACATCTTGACACCATTTGGACATATTTTGATTATCGAGTTTGAATCACTAACTGATTTGATTGTTTGACTTCTTCCATCACCACATAAGTACGTGTGTCATTCACACCTGGAAGGCGTAATAAAGTGTCACCTAATAGCTTACGGTAAGCACTCATATCTGATACACGGGTTTTCAATAAGTAATCGAAATCACCAGAAACTAAATGACATTCTTGGATATCATCTAATTTTTGTACTGCGGTATTAAATTGTTCGAACACATCCGGCGCACCACGGTTTAATGTAATCTCAACAAACACTAAAAGTGATGCATCAAGATATTGCGGATTAAGTAGTGCGGTATAGCCAGTAATATAGCCTTGGCGCTCAAGGCGTCTTACACGCTCTAAACAAGGCGTTGGTGATAACCCCACACGCTTTGAAAGCTCTACATTCGAAATTCGACCATCTTTCTGTAATTCATTTAGAATATTACGGTCAATCCTGTCTAAGTCCTTTGATGGCTTTTTATAATTATCTGTCATTGATATTCACCTTAATTACTTCCCTGCAAAAATATATTCTACATTCTCTTTATATTCAGAATCAAATATTACTAAATCATAACTACACTTTACATTAGTCCAATGAATAAGCCTTTAAACAGATATAACAACCACTAGCAAAAGAGGGTTCAGAATGAAAATTGGCGTACCAAAAGAAATCAAAAACCACGAATATCGTGTAGGTATGATCCCTGCTAGCGTAAGAGAACTATACTCTCACGGGCATCAAGTGTTTATCGAAAGTCAAGCTGGAGCCGGTATCGGCTTTAGTGACCACGATTACATCACCGCAGGCGCTTCCATTCTTCCCTCTGCAAAAGAGATTTATTCTACTGCAGATATGATTGTTAAGGTCAAAGAACCTCAATCCACTGAACGAGCTTTACTCAAACCAGGACAAATATTGTTCACTTATTTGCACCTCGCGCCAGATTTTCCACAAACGGAAGACCTAATAAAAAGCAAAGCCATCTGTATCGCCTATGAGACTGTAACAGATAATATGGGTCGTCTGCCACTATTAGCACCAATGTCTGAAGTTGCCGGTAGAATGTCAATTCAAGCTGGCGCTCAAACATTAGAAAAATCCCATGGTGGCAGTGGCTTACTTCTTTCTGGTGTACCAGGGGTAATGCCAGCAAAAGTGCTGATTCTTGGCGGTGGCGTCGTCGGTTCTAATGCTGCCAGGATGGCAGTCGGATTACGTACTGATGTGACGATTTTAGATAAAAATATCGATACACTTCGAAAACTAGATGAAGAGTTTCAAGGCACCGCAAAAGTAGCCTATTCGACTCGAGAAATTCTTGACCAACTCGTTACCGAATCTGACCTCATTATAGGGGCAGTATTAGTCCCAGGCGCAGCTGCGCCAAAACTCATCAATAAACAACATTTACTCACCATGAAAGCTGGATCTGCTCTCGTCGATGTAGCCATTGATCAAGGGGGCTGCTTTGAAACCTCTCGTGCGACCACTCATGCGGATCCGACTTATGTGGTTGATGATATCGTTCATTATTGTGTCGCCAATATGCCCGGTGCCGTAGCTAGAACCTCAACCTTTGCTCTTAATAACGCAACCCTACCCTATATTCTTAAACTTGCGAACAAAGGCTATCGACAAGCTTTATTAGAAGATGCGGGCTTTTTAAAAGGGCTAAATGTTATTGATGGTAAGTTAACTATTAAAGAAGTCGCTGAGGGATTTAATCTACCCTACTTAGATGCAAGACAAGCGCTAGAGTAATCAATTCTCAATCGCTTGAATAAGAATATTGCGTGGTGTGATGTTTCGCTGGCAGAAAATGCTAAGCGAGACGTTATATCCCGCTTGTTCTAAACGCAAGGCTTTATCACACACTAACCATATTTCAAGCGGTCTTCGAAAAGCTTGCTGCACTAAGCTCAAACGCTCCATCTGAATAAAACGTTCTTGACCTCTTTGTTGCCAATAATCTAAATCCTCAAGAGTAACCTCTAAATTTCGCTGCACTTTCGCCCATTGGCAGAAACTAGCAAACCCTTGGCTTAGCTGTGATTTTTTAATGCTTGGAATAGGCGTATAACCTTGGTGGTTACTCGCCTCTTGCAACAAACAATCTAAACCTAAACGATACGTCATTTCCTGTTCACGATGATGCTTCACCCTTTCCCCACCCGTTACGGTTTCTTGTAATGGGATCTTGAGCTCTGTTTTGGAAAGGTGAAGTTCTTGAGTAGAAATGAGCGCGTTATCTAATAAAGAAAAGCGCTGAGAGAAAGATTCACTCATTAACGAACAGGTAACTCAATACCTTTAAACATGGTTTCGATTTCTTGATTATTCTTCAAGCCAATTGCTTTTTCGACAACTGGACGTGTTAAATGTGGGGCAAAACGCTCCATAAAATCATACATGTAGCTACGTAAGAACGTACCACGTTTAAAGCCAATACTTGTGGTGCTCGCGCCGAAGATATGGCTGGCATCGATGGCCACCAAATCATCATCTTGTTCTTCATCGATCGCCATACTAGCAAAAACACCAACGCCAATACCCAAACGAACGTAAGTTTTAATCACATCGGCATCTGTGGCAGTAAACACAATCTTAGGTTGTAAGCCCGCCAGATTAAACGCGGTATCTAACTCAGAGCGACCAGTGAAACCAAAGACATAAGTAACCAAAGAGTACTTAGCCAACTCTTCAATCGTTACTTTGCCTAATTGTGCCAAAGGATGATCTTTTCGGACGACAATAGAACGATTCCAATGATAACAAGGCAGCATGATGGCATCTTGATATAAATGCAGCGCTTCTGTCGCAATCGCAAAGTTAGCCGTGCCTTTTGACACCGCTTCTGACATTTGACTCGGCGTACCTTGGTGCATATGCAAAGACACTTTAGGATAACGCGCGGTAAAGCCTTTAATCACATCCGGTAAAGCGTAACGAGCTTGAGTGTGAGTAGTCGAAATATTGAGTGTTCCACTTTCAGGGTTAGTGTGCTCACCTGCTACTGCCTTAATGCTTTCTACTCGGGATAAGATTTGTTGAGAAATGCGGACGATTTCTTGCCCCGCGGGAGTCACTGTTGTTAGGTGCTTGCCACTACGTTCAAAAATCTGAATGCCTAATTCGTCTTCTAACAAACGAACTTGCTTACTAATGCCCGGTTGCGATGTATATAGATTCTCCGCCGTAGCAGAGACATTTAGGTTATTATTCACCACTTCTACAATATATTTCAGCTGCTGTAACTTCATATAGGCCTCCCTCTCCAATCACTCAATATCTATTGCTATTCCAGCTTATGAAGATTAGTTATAACGTGAATAACCGGGTTTTTCTAGCTAAAACGTATAAATGCCAGTCCCACAGTATGTAATTACCCCCCTTTAAAGAAATTTTTGCTGATATTGCAGCGGTGTAATCCCTCTTTGCTTCTTAAACATTCGATTAAAACTTTCAATATTTTTATAACCTAATCGTTACGAAATTTAAATTAATCTATCATTACAAACTAATCCAATAAAAATGTTTGCACAATAGAACTCCCCCCTTAAATCTAGGAGTTTTTATGAGTTTAATTACCACCCCATTCGTTGGGACTGGTACGGATACCGCTTTACACATTATTGCAGGATTGGTTTTAGTGACTAGCGTAGCAGCTGCCTTATATGGATTTTGGAAATTTCATGAACTACCCATAAACAAAGCGCACCGAAAAGATCACAGTCAGATAGGTCTCATTACGATACTAACCTGGATAGGGTTTATTTGGCATTGGGTTTGGGTACTCGCTGTCATTTTAGCTTTTGTGGATATGGATAAAGCCATTATTTATTTACGTGACACATGGAAAGCCTCTCCAACCAGTTCAGAATTGAAAGAGGATAAACAATGCTAGAAGGTTTAGCCGTTTGGGCACTCTTAATCTATCTATTAAGACTCGTGGGTATGCCATGGAACAAGGCAACCAAAATGTTCGCTTATCTAGGTGGTATGAGTTGGTTGATGTTTGTGTGGGTAGGCTTGATCAATTATGCACCAATGGATTTATCTGGAGGTTCCGTTGTTCAATCTCCACACATTCAACTCAAACCAGACAATATCAATGTGAATGGTAAAGTGAAGCGCATTTATGTACAGCCAAATCAAGATGTGAAAAAAGGCCAATTAATTTATGAGATCGAAAATGAACCTTACCAAATCGCATTAAAGCAAGCGAAAGTAGCAAAGCAATCCGCTTTGATAGCATTTGATACTGCTCAGCAGAACATAGAAATAGCAAAACTGAATCATCAAACATTAATACATGATGAGAAGATTTTAAATAATGAGCGTTCAACAGCGAATTCAGATTATGACTTACAAGTAAAAATGCTCAAACGATATGAGACTCAAAACCAAGTAGCCCAAAATACCATTTCTCAAAGCGTCATTGATAAACAAAGAAGTGCTGTTGAAATTGCAAAGCAAAAAGTAAATTCGATTACGTCAAAGCTACGACAAAATACGTTAAGTATCGAAAGAGCAAAACAAGAAATTTCACGTAGTATTTTAACCGTACAAAGCAAAAAATCAGACTATGACGATAAAATACAATTAGTAGCGAAAGCTGAGTGGGATCTCAAAAGCACTCAAGTCTTTGCTCCAGCAGACGGATTTGTCACTAACTTTATTTTACGTGAAGGGCAGTTGATTTCCCGAATACCTAGATTGCAAATGTATACCAATGAAAAGTATGTGTTAATGAGAGTAAATCACCAAGCCATTCGTAATGTACAAGTCGGCCAAGTAGCAGAATTTTCTTCTTCGGTATATCCAGGAAAAATCTTTGCCGCTGAAGTTGAAGGTATTGTTGAAGCAACAGGTGAAGCTCAAGGTAATTTAATTGGCTTTGATCAATCAATACACTCAACAACCAGTAAAAACCTCAATAACAAACATCACTTTGTACGTTTAAAAGTCATTGAAACTGAGGATTATGATTTACCAGTGGGTTCTGTAGGATTAGCTTAGGTTAGTGCTGAAAAGCCAATTTCATTCTTAAACTTTCTTGATGTAATACGAGGAATTATCATTCGAATGAAATCACAACTGTACTACTTTTATTCCATCTAAGTCACTCGATAATATTGTTCCGTGAAATAGCTCTGAGGTCAGAGTCATTTCATGATAAAATCCTAGTAATGATAAGCACCATAAAATAGTCAATTATGTATCAAGAATTACTGAAACCTATACACCAATTTCTACATTGTCCAACCCCAGAGGCTTGGATAGAAAAAGCCAAGCAACCAGAACATTTAAACGCCTTGCTGATTGACCATTGCAATTGCGAATTAAAAGCGGCTCAAACAGCTATGTTCATGGTGCGCAAATATGCGGTTGATGAGCAAAATGGTCAAACACTGATGCAATGGGCTAAACCTTATGAAGATTATGTCTACAAGTGTATTCGTGATGTCGAGTTTCCAGAAAAGAGCATAATGCAATCTAGTAGCCTAACCGTTCGTGATGGCTTTGAGCATGGCCAAGATCTCGTCGATAAAATGGTGCGTTTGATTAAAGAGGAATTCCATCACTTTGAGCAAGTGCTTGAGATTATGGAAAACCGAGGCATCCCTTATCAAAATCTTACCGCGGGAACTTACGCCAAAGGTTTAATGAAGACAGTCAGAACCTACGAGCCCGCAGCCCTCATTGATAAGCTGATTATTGGTGCGTATATCGAAGCGCGATCTTGTGAGCGTTTTGCCAAACTGGCACCGTTTTTAGATGAAGAGCTGAATAAGTTTTATGTTTCTTTGTTACGTTCAGAAGCGCGTCATTATCAAGACTACCTAGCGCTAGCTGAAGCAATTGCGGGAGAAGATATTAGTGAAAGAGTGCGCTTAATTGGCGAGCGTGAAAGTCAGCTCATTCAACGAGAAGAAGCGGAATTTCGTTTTCATAGTGGCGTTCCTGTCGAAGTAGTAGCGTGTAGCGTGTAGCGTGTAGCGTGTAGCGTGTAGCGTGTAGCGAAATTTTGATACAAAAACAGCCCGGTGCAAATGCATCGGGCTGTTTTTTTTGTTAGGCGCTTAAACCTTATTTTTTAGGTTTCTTACGCTTGTCTGTGATTTCCCACTTACCGTCGATATACAGCGCAGTCCAGCCAGATGGTTTACCATCCACTTCGGAGCGCACGTAATGCTCTTTCGATTTACGACTAAAACGAACGACGGTTGGGATCCCATCAGGATCGGCAACCGGTGCAGACGCTAAGTACTGGAACTTTTCAGAAATACGATCTTTGTACTCTACCATTTCTGCGACTAGCGGCGCGCGAGTTTCACGAGATTTAGGGAAGTTGCTTGCCGCCATAAACAAACCAGATGCACCATCACGCAGTACGAAATAAGCATCCGAATTAGAACAAGGCAACTCAGGGAAATGTACTGGATCTTCTTTCGGTGGCGCAACTTCGCCGTTACGTAAGATCTTACGAGTATTTTTACATTCCTCGTTAGTACAACCCATGTACTTACCAAAACGGCCATTTTTCAGCACCATATCTGAGCCACACTTGTCACACTCAACTAATGGGCCATCGTAGCCTTTGGGTTTGAACTCACCGAATTCAACCACATAACCTTCACAGTTCGGGTTATTACCACAAACGTGCATCTTACGCTTGTCATCAATCAGGTAAGCGTCCATTGCGGTTTCACAAATTGGACAACGCTTTTTAGCACGAAGAGCAGCAGTTTCAACGTCTTCTTCTAAAACGTTAACTACGCCTTCTTCATCACCTAAGTTAATAGTAGTTTTACAACGCTCTTTTGGTGGTAGCGCATAACCTGAACAACCTAGGAACACACCTGTTGAGGCAGTTCGAATGCCCATAGGACGTGAACACGTTGGACATTCAATGCTCGTTTCAACGATCTTATTTGGCATCATGCCACCTTCGGATTCGTCTAATTCTGCTTTATCTAAATCGGCAGTGAACGCATCAAAAAACTCATCGAGGACTTGGGTCCAAGTTAAATTACCTTCGGCGATTTTATCGAGTTTTTCTTCCATGCGAGCAGTGAAATCATAATCCATCAGATCGTTAAAGCTGCCCTCAAGACGATCAGTCACAATCTCGCCCATTTTTTCTGCATAGAAACGACGTTGATCAACTTTGACATAACCACGATCTTGAATGGTGGAAATGATCGATGCATAAGTCGATGGACGACCAATACCACGTTTTTCAAGCTCTTTAACTAACGCCGCTTCGGTATAACGTGCAGGCGGTTTAGTAAAGTGCTGTTTCGGATCGAGTTGTTTCAACGACAAGGTATCGCCAACTTTCACTTCAGGTAAGATTTGATCTTCATTTTTACCCATTGGACGCTGAACGCGAGTCCAACCGTCAAACTTCAAAATACGCCCTTTGGCTTTTAGCGTAAAGTCGTCAGCCTTAACACTTACTGTGGTTGAATCGTATTTTGCTGGTGTCATTTGACAGGCAACAAATTGATTCCAGATCAGTGCGTAAAGTTTGTGGGCATCTGCTTCCATACCATTTAAGTCTTCAGCTTTTACTTCAACACTAGATGGACGAATCGCTTCGTGCGCCTCTTGAGCACCTTGTTTACTACCGTAAGCTAAAGGATTGGCTGGTAAATAGGCGTCACCAAACTCAGATTGAATAAACTCACGACAAGCCTCTACAGCCTCTTTGCTCAAGTTAGTTGAGTCAGTACGCATATAGGTGATATAACCTGCCTCATAGAGCCTCTGAGCGAGCATCATGGTCTTTTTCACCCCATAGCCTAAGCGGGTACTTGCCGCTTGTTGCAATGTTGAAGTGATATATGGCGCAGAAGGCTTACTTGAAGTTGGACGATCTTCACGCTTACAGACTTCATAAGTCGCTTTTTCAAGAATCGATAATGCTGCTTTGGTTTCCGCTTCATTGACGGGTTTGAAAGCAGAGCCACCCTGTTGAGCAACGAGTAAACGGAAATCTGTATTATTTAGTGTTGTCGTGTCGGCGTGAATATCCCAAAATTCTTCAGGAATAAATGCGTTGATTTCACGTTCACGCTCAACCAATAATTTCACAGCTACCGATTGAACACGACCAGCAGATAAACCACGGGCCACTTTTTTCCAAAGCAGAGGTGATGCCATAAAGCCTACTACGCGGTCTAAAAAGCGTCGTGTCTGTTGGGCGTTCACACCATCTAGATTCAATTCACCTGGTGTTTCAAATGCTTGTTGAATGGCATTTTTAGTAATTTCGTTAAAAACTACTCGCTTGTATCGCGTATCATCGCCACCGATGATCTCACGAAGGTGCCACGCAATAGCTTCCCCTTCGCGGTCTAAATCGGTTGCGAGATAAACGTAATCAGCGTCTTTGGCTAATTTCTGTAATTCAGCAACAACCTTCTCTTTACCCGGAAGGATTTGATAATTTGCCTCCCAACCTTGGTAAGGATTGATTCCCATCTTTTTAATAAGGGCTGCTTTATCTTTTTCTTTTTTAATACGAGCTTTTTCTTCAGGGCTCATACCTTTAGTTGAAATCGCGGCCGCTTTTTTTCCACTACTTTGGCCAGCAGTAGGTAAGTCACGTACGTGGCCAACGCTCGACTTCACAACAAAATCTTTTCCAAGATATTTATTGATAGTCTTTGCCTTAGCTGGTGACTCTACAATAACAAGAGATTTGCCCATAACTAATTCTAAACATCCTCATCAGGTCGCGTTTATTGATTACGCACGCTGCTTTAATTAATTGCTTCTTTTTTTACTATCGAGTGAGTTTTAAATAAGATCAACCTGTTTTTTCACTTTTCATTCTGAATGAACGACATATCACCAACTAAGTAGCAGTAAGAAAACTGACCACCAGCTACGATTTTTGAAAAACAAAATTAAGCATTTTTTACTGCCATTCGCTATACCCAGAAACGAGTTAGGTATAAACTTTGAAATCAAATTGAGGCGGACAATAACGCCTTATTTAATGATATTCAACAAAACCTTAACTTTCATTCTAAGTAGGCCCTATGAGTAGTAAAAAAGCCATCTCCGAATTTGAACTCCTTTTGATTGCAAACCAAGTTATTCAGGAACATGAAAATTATCTGGAAGGAATGCGCACCACATCCGTTACGGAAAAAGATGATGTGTTGATTTTTAAAGGGGAATATTTCTTAGATGAGCAAGGACTACCGACTGAAAAAACTACAGCGGTATTTAATATGTTCAAATATCTAGCACATCATTTATCTAAAGAATTCACCTTAGAAAATATGGCGCACTAATTCAGACATTGGACCTTATAACCCCCCAATGTTGGTTGTCCAACTATTGAGGGGCAGTTCGGTTCACCGCTAGGGCATTTTTGTGTCAGTTATCTATCACTACATTACTTACGTAGATAAATTGACCAAAACCATAAACCGACAAATAAGCTACCGCCAATAATATTACCGATAGTCACAGGGATAAGGTTGTTCATTACAAAATCAACCATATTTAAGTCGGCAAACTGACTAGCTGTGGTATGAGTCATTTCCCAAAATTCAGAAGGTGCAAAGTTTTTGATGCCAATCGCAAATGGAATTTGGAACATGTTTGCGATGCTATGTTCAAAACCTGATGATACAAACATCGCAACAGGCAAAATTAAAATAAGGATTTTATCAGTTAAGGTACGGCCAGCATAAGACATCCAAACGGCAATACAGACGAGCAAATTAGCCATCGTACCGAGTGCAACTGCAGAAGCAAAAGAATGATGCATTTTATGTTGAGCAATATGCATCGCATTCAAGCCAATGCCGCCGGCATCACTCATATATTGCTGAGCCACTAACATGATAGCAACCAACACAATACAACCAACAAAGTTACCAAAATAAACTTGTACCCAATTCTTAATTAATTGCCTCCAAGTGACCAAGCCGCTGGCTTTCGCGACGACAACTAGAGTTGAACTGGTAAATAATTCACTTCCAGTGACGACCACTAAAATCAAACCAAGACTAAATGCTAAACCGCCAACAAAATGTGAAAAACCTGGTGCGACATCAGCCGTACCGCTAGTTACCGTAGTGTAAAAGATAAATGCGATACCAATTTGCATACCAGCGGTAACTGCCAACATAAAGGTTTTAAAGAAAGATTTATTAACTTTGTAAACACCAGCTTCTGCAGCTTTTTTTGCCATATCTGCTGGCATTAACGATTCAAATTGATTATTTTTCATTTTTCTCTCGTAACAACTAGATACAAAGTAAGAGTAATGGTTGAATATTGCGTTTTAATGTGACCAAATTCAAGCTTTCTAATCCTAGTCAAAAGTTAGAAAAAGTTAATTCCACTACAAGAAATGATCAATGAAAAACCACCAAAAAGTCGCGAATTCCGGCTAAAATCAACAAAAAAAGCTCTAAATAAAAAATCATTACACTAAAAAAAAAGCCCACAAGATGTGAGCTTAATTCAATAAAGATTGATATAAATCAGTTCTTCATACGCCTACCTCATTAGAGGTATCCATTATACGATTGGACGCTGACCTCTAGATATCAATTTAAGTAGTACACTATCGACGGTTTTCGCTGCGCTACCAGAAATTTTATCCGATATTTTTTTCTTTCGAACATAATGTAAAGCTAATACTGATTTTTCTTTGGTTGCCGCAACAATCAAATCATCTGAGGTTTTAATTTCGTCCACTAACCCTAACTCTAGTGCTTGGCTACCAAACCAATGTTCACCAGTTGCTACTTTCTCGAGATCAAGCTCTGCACGGTGCTCACGAATAAAGTCTTTAAATAGCACATGAGTTTCTTCTAACTCGTGCCTGAACTTATCACGGGCTTTATCAGTATTTTCACCAAACATGGTTAAGGTACGTTTATATTCGCCTGCGGTCATTTGTTCAAATTCAATATCATTCTTTTTCAACAATTTATTGAAATTTGGAATTTGTGCGATCACACCAATCGAGCCAACAATCGCAAATGGTGCAGAAACAATTTTATCCGCCACACAAGCCATCATATAGCCACCACTTGCTGCCACTTTATCGACGGCAATAGTTAATGGAATATTGGCATTTTTAAGGCGGTCAAGCTGAGAAGAAGCCAACCCATAACCATGAACCATACCACCGCCAGACTCTAAACGAAGTAGTACTTCATCCCCGTCTTTCGCTACAGAAAGAATTGCGGTGACTTCCTCACGTAAAGACGATACTTCTTTAGCATCAATGCTACCGTTAAAATCTAAAACAAATAAATGAGGTTTGCGCGTATCTACAAGCTCACCTGATTTTGCGGCCTTTTTCGCTTCTTTGGCGTCTTTTTTGTTCTTTTCTTTTTGTTCTTTTTCTTGAGCTTTATGACGCGCTTTTAAATACGCTTCATCATGTAAGTGTTCTTCTAATTGTGCGACCGTTTCAGTATGCTTTTCTGACAAGTCAGTGATCTGTAATTCACCTTTCGCATGACCGCCCTTTCCGCCTAATACTTTAATGCCAACAAACAATGCGATTACTGCAACGACAAACGTCACGACTTTGGCTAGAAACAGCCCATAATTCAACAAAAATTCCAATATCATTCCCTCAAAACTTACGGTTTAGTGTATGGTAAGCGAGTTTACGTTGATGCTAACCATTTATTATTTGAAATAGCGGTACATTATTGCATATACCTAAGTGACTTCAAATAAGATGGACATAAATGACATAAAGTTAGATTAAGGATTACATACGGTGAATTATTCAGTTTCCCCTTCAGCGCTTACTGGTAAAACCATTTTAGTCACTGGTGCTGGTGACGGTATAGGTAAAGAAGCGGCCTTACACTACGCTCAACATGGCGCAACCGTTATTTTACTAGGGCGCACCGTGTCCAAACTAGAAGTGACGTACGATGAAATCGAATCGAAAGGTTACCCGCAAGCGGCAATTATCCCTCTTGATATGAAGGGGGCGACCAAACAGAACTACCTTGATATGGCCGATACAATCGCAGCTCAATTCGGTAAACTTGATGGTATCTTACATAATGCTGGCCTACTAGGTACGATCACACCATTTGAACAAATTGAAGAAAGTGCTTTTGATGAAGTGATGCAAGTCAATGTCAAAGCACAGCTACTAATGACCCAAGCATTACTGCCTCTGGTTAAAAAATCAGAAAACGGCCGCATTGTCTTCACCTCTTCAACGGTTGGTCATATTGGTAAAGCTTACTGGGCCAGTTATTCCATTTCTAAATTTGCCACCGAAGGCATGATGCAAATTCTGGCAGATGAACTCAGTGACACCTCTATTCGTGTTAATGCGATTAATCCTGGTGCAACTCGTACAAAAATGCGAGCCTCAGCTTATCCAGCAGAAGATACTAACCTGCTAAAAACGGGCAAAGATATCATGCCACTGTATGTTTACCTTATGGCAGCAGAAAGCCAAGGGATTCATGGTCAATGCATTGATGCGCAACCTGAACGTAATAAGCTATTTAAATAGTAAGCCTTACTCAGTTCATCAAAGACAACAAAGCCAGCAATTACGCTGGCTTTATTTATACATACCCTAGTAACTTCAAGATGCAGAATTAGCCTTCAACCACCTTCAAGAGCAATGAACCGTCATAAAGTGCCTGCTTAATCAATGCCGCACCTGGCATCGTGGTTTGAGTAAAGAATTTACTTTCCACTAAAGGCACACCTTTGTGAAAAATAGGTAGGCTATATTGCTGCAAAGCTTGCTCAATAGCGGGAAATAAAATTGACTTAGCTTTGGTTAATGCACCACCAAGCAATATTTTTTCTGGGCTAAATATATTTACCATAATAGCAATGCCCTTACCTAAATCTCTCCCTAGCTTCTCAATGGTTTGTTTAGCTAATTCATCACCTTCTAACGCTGCTGAGCAAATGGTTTCCATCGTAATATTATTAACCGATAATATTGTTGGCTCGCCTTGAGCAACTTTCTCGGTAACAGCACGGCACACCGCTTGGGAGGACGCGACCGTATCTAAACAACCGCGCTTGCCACACTCACATACGGCACCATCAGGATCAATTTGAATATGTCCTAACTCTCCGATGTTGCCATTACGACTGTAAACCAAACGTCCATTTAAAATCACTCCAGCCGCAACGCCTTGGTGATTACTAATGAGTAATGAATTATCAACTTCTTGAGACTGACCAAACAACATTTCTGCCAAAGCCCAAGCACAAGTATCATTTGCAATAAAAACTGGTACGCCCGTTTGAGCATAGATTGCGGGGCCTAACGCTAAATTTTTAATATTAAAATGCGGCATCTGAATCACCACACCTTCAGAGAAATTGACCAGAGCAGGTAGTGTCACTGCAATACTGGTCATCCTCTCAACTAAATGGGCATTCTGAACAAAAAAACTCTCAATTTCATTTAAGATTTGTTGTTGTAATCGATCTTGATTTGAGGCTTCTATTTCCACCTTATAATCGGTGACCACCTCTCCTCCAAGTTCGTGTAAGGCAATAATTATATAGCCCTTACCGAGTCTAATAGACAGAAACTGCCAACCAGTATTATCGGTTTGTAGCCCCACAGCAGGACGACCCCGACTAAGAGACTCTTGTACTACGGTTTCATGAATTAAGTACCCTTCCATTAATTCACGAGAAATTTTAGTAATACTGGCTGGTGCCAAGCCACTTAATTTTGACAGATCGATACGAGAGATTGGGCCAAACTGATCGATGAGTTTATATACACGACCTGTATTGACTTGCTTAATTTGATCAATATGACCAGGTTGAGCCATGTACATAAAGAACTCCTTTTGAAAAACCTGTCGCAATTTTTTTACACTGCAAACTAATTGTGAAGCACCATACAACCGTTGCGTGACAAGTATCACGCTTAAATTATAAATATTGGCTATTCTGACAGTTTTAAACACTAAATAAATTTAAAGTAAAACACACACGAATTATAGGGATAAATTTTCAAACACTATTTATTAAATAAACTCATAAAATTACACTTTAATTAATGATAACGTATAAATAATTTATATATCTGAAATGGAGTAATTCATGTCTCAACGTTTAAGACGTACCAAAATTGTCACTACCCTTGGTCCAGCCACAGACAAAGATAATGTCCTGGAAAATATCATCAAAGCTGGTGCTAATGTTGTCCGAATGAACTTCTCACATGGTTCAGCTGAGGACCATATTATTCGAGCAGAAAAAGTCCGCACGATTGCGGCAAAATTAGGCATTCATGTGGCTATTTTAGGTGACTTACAAGGCCCTAAAATTCGTGTTTCAACCTTCAAAGACGGAAAAATTCAATTAAATATTGGTGATAAATTTACACTGGATAGTGATCTTGAAAAAGGCCATGGTGACCAACATGCTGTCGGTTTAGACTATAAAGAATTACCAAAAGATGTGGGGCCTGGTGATATTCTTTTACTTGATGATGGTCGTGTCCAACTTAAAGTAACCAGTGTCGATGGCAATAAAGTACATACCGAAGTCACCGTTGCTGGCCCTCTTTCAAATAATAAGGGTATCAATAAAAAAGGTGGTGGTTTATCCGCTGATGCCTTAACTGACAAAGACAAACAAGACATTATCACGGCTGCAAAAATCAAAGTAGACTACCTTGCTATCTCTTTCCCACGCAATGGCGAAGATATGCATTATGCCCGTCGCTTAGCGCGTGACGCTGGTCTTGAAGCCAAATTAGTCGCCAAAGTTGAGCGTGCCGAAACCGTTATTAGCGAAGAAAGCATGGATGATATTATCTTAGCGTCTGATGTCGTGATGGTAGCTCGTGGTGACCTAGGAGTAGAAATTGGTGATGCAGAGCTCGTTGGTGTGCAAAAACAACTGATTCGACGCGCACGTAGCCTAAATCGCAATGTGATTACCGCAACACAAATGATGGAATCAATGATCACAAGCCCAATGCCAACACGTGCAGAAGTGATGGATGTGGCGAATGCTGTTCTTGATGGCACCGATGCGGTAATGCTTTCAGCGGAAACCGCAGCAGGTAGTTTCCCTGTTGAAACGGTAAAATCAATGGCAGAAGTGTGTGTTGGCGCCGAAAAAATGCCGTCAGTTAATGTGTCAAACTACCGCTTAGACCGTAAGTTCCAATCGGCAGAAGAAACCATTGCGATGGCAACTATGTATTCAGCAAACCATATGCAAGGCATCACTGCTGTCGTTTCAATGACTGAATCAGGCCGCACTCCATTGATGATGTCACGCCTAAGCTCTGGCCTTCCCATTTTCGCTTTATCCCGTAATGAGACTACGCTTAACCGAGCAGCACTATATCGTGGTGTGACGCCGGTTTTTTTTGAGCATGAAGCAGGCTCCGGGCTACCTTGCGCATTAGCAGCAATTACGACATTAAAAGAAAATCGCCTACTTGAGAAGGGTGATAAAGTCATCATCACTCAAGGCGATGTAATGGACTTAGTGGGTTCAACTAACTGTATGCGCATCATTGAAGTAGAATAGAAATACTCAAAGTAATACCAATCAACTTCTTTATAAACGAAAAGTATAACGCAGTTATCAAGAATTTTCACAAGTAAAAATAATGAGATTGGTATAATATCGATATATAAAATAAGGCCTCGATATCCAGTTATTTGGGTATCGAGGTCGGTTTAATTTTGAAATTTGTGGTAAGAAAAACTACCTGAGTTTAAAGTTGTTTACGTTGTAAAATATCATACGACTGCTCTAACACTTCCCAAAATTGCTTTTCAAAACCTTTTTGTCTCCCCGACATTAATTCAGAAAAATACGATTGGTACATTTTCCAAGCCCAAGCATCTTTATCTACATTATCTGGTGCATTTTTACGATAGGTTTCAAAGCGCTTTATTAAAGTTTCAGGTGCGAATTCATTGAGTAGATACTTTAAAGCTAACTCTGTTGCCTGATGCATTCTCTCACTGTGTGATTCTATAGATTTAAAACTACTTTCAATTGCTTGAGTTGGCTCCAAATGAAATAGACTACGCTCTTCACCAAACATCAAGTTTTTGGTTTCTTCTGGCGTTAGTCCCATTTTCAGTGGGTTATCTTGAATCGGCTGGAAACTGCGATTTAATAAATGAAAAGAATTATCTTGTCTGCTATGGATAGCTAATAGCCCTGCGATACTTGCGGCTAGCGGCTCATTCATTTCATTAGTATTGATTGAAGGTGACATCCTTATTTCCTTGTTCTGATCATCTTGCCTTATGGGTGGTTCAACCTCGGTTTTCGATGCTTGAACCTCTCGCGCTTCTGGCAAATCAATATCGAGTTGAGGAATATATGAGGGAGTTGTCTCTTGTACACTAGAAGTTTCTTGTACACTAGGAGCTTCTTGTACGCCAGAAGCAACGGTTTCCGCCACGCGATAACGTTGCTCTGTTTCCACTTCCACGACTTTTAAATGTGCTCTAATTTGATAAGAACCGATACGAAAAACATCACCATCTTTTACTTTTATATGTCGTTGTTGTTCAAATTGAGGCGACTCATCATTAATACTGATCCCACCTTGAATATCAATAAGATGGTATTCTCCATTTTCAAACTTGATCTGGCAATAAGGGGTAATAAGCGCATTGTTCGGATCTGGTAATACCCAGTGGCAACTCTCATCATTACCAATGTAACCACCTTCTTGTTTAAATTGATGCGATGCTGCACCACCTGTTTTTAAAAGACGAGTATTCATCACAACAAACGTGAGAAAAGTTTTCTCTTCCATGACCACTCCATTTACACAGCAAAACATTTCAATTACCACTAAGGTTTGTTTACCTTGAGGCTATAAAAAAGAAATTTTGGCGTAAAATATTCAAGTGGGAATAAAAGGAAGGAAGAATTGCGATCGAGTTAACTTTCATTTCGATCGCTTATCGAATCAGATCACTAAAATATGACTGAAGTTAAGAATAAGCGCTTTTGTGAATTATCGCAGGTTTTGATACAAGGGTAGAAAAGTGCTCAATATAACGTCGCCCAGCTTTAAGACCTAGTTGATAATCAAATTCTAAATCTTCCTGCTTACTAAGTAATGGGGAAGATCTTAATGGTTGCTCGGGAGCAATTTGCAGAATGAAACAATCATCTGGCGGTTTAAACATAAAGTTATGAGTCAGCGTAAAGGTTTGGTAATGTACTAGAAGCATGTCCATGATTCCAGCATCAAACTGATCACCTAATAGATGACACAAGCGGTACACATCACTGCTGCCAAATAACCAACGCCCACCATTTAACAACGGTTTCGCTTGCTCTGTTTCAATGAGTTTAGAGCGCTCTATACGCTGTTTTAAGAAACTATCAAAATCCAAACGCCAACTCGCGGTTCTTTCCGCAATACGAGTTTGTAGCGATTCTAAGTGTTGATCTAACCCCACTCTATTCAAAAATGAATTAAGCACGGTAGCACTTTGTTCTTGTCTGATTTCTTCAGTTAAATCTATTGGCTCAGTACGGATAACCGTAATTAAACGCGCGCCTTTACGCCAAGCCTCTTGCGCAGGAACGGCGGCAGAAACGCCACCATCAACGTAATATTGACCATTAATTTCAACTTCATGACGATATAAGGCTGGGATTGCACAAGTTGCTTTTAAGATATCAGACCAGTTATTAGAAGTGATCGGCAAATATTCATCGTGAAGATCAGCCATATTAGTAACCGCGGCATAGGCTTCTCGATCACCTAAAGCAAAACGTCCAACATCAATATCAAGTAGATAAGGAGGAGCAACTAATTGATCAAAAGCCCAATCAAGATCGAGACGTTGTTTACGACGAATATGTTTGAATAAGCGAAAAAATTCCGGACGAGTGGTTAACTCTGTAATGAACGCTTTGCCTAGTCCTCGTTGACGACAGATATAGGAGGTTAAATTTAAAGCACCAGCAGATGTGCCATAAAAAACATCGAAAGGATCAAGCGCTGCTTCAAGAAAACTATCAAGAACGCCGGCGGTAAAAATGCCTTTTTGTCCTCCTCCTTGGGCAACTAAAGCATGCCGTCCGTTGGCATACTTGTTAAGTGTAGTGAGGTCAATAGACATACCCGCATCGGTAATAACGCCACTATTTTTCACCCTCACTCCTTAACTCTATTTGTAGCAATATGTTCTTTGGCTCATGCAATTAATGCGTAACAACAATAGCAGCATACGCAGTAAGAAAAGCGATAATAGAACAAATGATCACTGCAGAAATTTTCAAATCACGACTCATAATAAAACCTCAGGTAATTAAGATGAACTAATATTAGCATGACTCTAATCTACAAGCCTATGAAAGTGTCGTTAAACTCTCAATATATCAAAAAATATCTTTCATAAAATTTAACGACATTCCTTCCCTAGATCGGTAAACAACTTACAAAAAATCAACTGCACTTAGGATAAGATTTAGAACAAAATATTGTACTGGCTCAAAAAATCGCACATTAAAACAACATTTAGATTACAGAAAACTAAAATATAAACATCGACAAATACCGTCAATTTCCAGCAAATAACACTAACAATTTTAATTACAGCAGTTCAATCTAGCATATTGATAATTTTATCAAGTTTTATCCAATATTTAACCTAACCTATACATTCGAGTGCTTCTATTGCGTTCTTTATATTGAATATGTAATCTCAAGCCATGCATAGGTGAATATTTCGCCCAATGCAAACACACATTTAAAATATCAGAATAATAATCTGGAATGTAGCAAGCAATACAGAATTTTAAACCTAAAAATTAAATCTGTTTATAACTTGTTAAGTATCCATTTACGCAGTTACAGAGGATTTGTACATGAAAAGAGAACAATGGGGCTCCCGAGCGGGGTTTGTTCTAGCGGCCGTAGGATCGGCAATAGGATTAGGTAACATTTGGCGTTTTCCATACATGGCGTATGAAAATGGTGGTGGTGCATTCTTTATTCCATACCTTTTTGCCATGCTTACCGCGGGTATTCCTTTTATGATCATGGAATTCACCATGGGTCATAAATTTCGTGGTTCCGCGCCAAGAACATTAGCAAAAATCAATTCAAAATTTGAGTGGCTTGGTTGGTTCCAAGTAATGATTGCGGCGGTGATCGGCGTGTACTACATCGCGATCATCGGTTGGGCAATTTCTTATGTTGGTTTAGCTTTCACTCAAGGCTGGGGCAATGATCCAAATGCTTACTTCTTTGGTGAATACCTACAACTAGGTGGAGATAATTCTCCTAGTCAACTAGGTAACATTCAATGGCACATTGCGATACCGATGATTGTCGGCTGGCTTGTCACCTATGCGGCTCTATTCGGTGGCGTTAAAGGTGGTATTGAACGTGCTGGGAAAATCATGATGCCGATCCTATTCATCATGGTACTTGCTTTGATTGGCCGTATGATTTTCTTACCCGGAGCGGTTGATGGCTTAAACTACATGTTCCAACCCGACTTTAGTCGCTTAACCGACCCTTCTGTTTGGTCTGCGGCTTATGGTCAAATGTTCTTCACTCTATCTGTTGGTTTCGCCATCATGTTAGCTTATTCAAGCTACCTACCAGAGAAGTCAGACATCAATAACAATGCTGTAATGATAGTATTGATTAACTGTGGCTTTTCTATCTTAGCCGGTGTTTTAATCTTCTCTGTATTGGGGTATATGGCACAAGAACAAGGCAAACCATTAACAGAGGTGGTTTCTGCGGGTGTTGGCTTGGCCTTTGTGACGATTCCAGCAGCGATTAACTTATTACCAGCTCCATACATTCTAGGTCCATTATTCTTCCTGGCATTGGTTGTTGCTGGTTTCAGCTCGCATATTTCAATTCTGGAAGCGGTAACATCTGCCTTTATCGACAAACTAAAATGGTCTCGTCGTAAAGCAGCAAGTATTGTATGTGGTACAGGCCTTATAGTATCCCTAGCATTCGCAACTAATGGTGGTTTATTACTATTAGATTTAGTCGATTACTTCATCAACAACATCGCTCTATTAGGAAGCTGTCTAATCGAATTGGTTCTTGTTGGATGGTTATTTAAAGTCGCTGATATTCGTAAACACGCTAACGCAGTATCAGAGCTTACTATCGGTATATGGTTCGACTTATGTATCCGCTTCTTAAGCCCAATTATGATTGCAATCATCCTAACTAATAAGATTATTGCGACCTTGACAGATGGATATGGTGGCTACAGCATGTCGGATCTATTAACACTAGGTTGGGGCCTATTAGTACTAATGTTGGTTATCTCTATCATTGTTAACTTAAAGAAATCAAAAGAGGCTTAATATGACAACTGATGCAATTATTATGATGATTATTGGCCTGGGCATTACCTGGGGTGGCGCAGCATTATGCATCCGCCGTGCGATGAAAAGTGAATAAAGACAATAATTAACATCACATATAACAAAGTCCGCAACTGCTGCGGGCTTTTTTGTTTTCGTATATATCCAAATCACTTCGGTATATACAGCGAACTATTGATTACACAGAATTATAAAGAGTATCGAACCCCTATCGTTGCTTGAAAATCTACAACCAACGAGCAAACTACCTGTTTTAGCAATATGTAACATCATCGGCCCTCCAAGGCACTTAAGCTATAATTTATTATCCAGACAAAGTTGAACCATAAATAACTTGTACGATGATCGGTTGACCGTTAGTCATATGCCAGTTTTTTATAAAAAAAAGCCAGTTGAGTTAACCCAACTGACTTTTTCATTTGTATTAATCACATATCAATTGATATTAAAATCCGATTAATTCTTTGATGCCTCTTTTTCTTCGTCTGTACGATAATCCAAGAAGAAAATCAGTAACATAGGAACTATAAATGCTACCGCAATTGCCACAGCATATACCCACATTGGATTAAATACCGGGATAGTTAACAATGAAGTAAATGCAAATGCTGTTGTTTTAACGCCTTGGTATTGAGAACCAAGAATTGCAATCACAAGACCACCAGCAAAACAACCAGGAAGCATGCGAGAATAAACGCGTTTGAAACGTAAGTGAATACCATATAGAGACGGTTCAGAGATACCACCAAATAGACCTGCTGCCAATGCACCAGATGCAGTTTGACGCATAGTCTTATCTTTTTCACGCATTGAGATTAATAGTACACCAGCGGTTGCACCGAAACATGCGAAGTTCCATACACCCATTGGACCTTGAATGAAGTCATAACCAAGTGTTTGGATATTCATTAACATTAAAGCATTTAGAGGCCAGTGTAGACCTAGTGGAACTAGGAATGGGTAAAGCATAGGAATCAACAATGCAAATACAAATGGTGCGTTATTATTCAACCATGCAAGGCCATTACCTAAGTCGATACCAATCCAAACACCTAGTGGGCCGATGAAGAATGCCGTTAATGGAATCATAATCGCTAGAGAGAAAAACGGTACGAATACCATGTGAACATTCTCTGGGAAGATCTTTTGCAAGAAACGATAAACAAGTGCTAATACTGCAACCATGATTAACGGTACAAATACTTGCCCTGAGTAGTCATTCCACTGCATCGCAAAACCAAAAATGTCAGCAACTTTTGTTGTGATACCTAGTTCTGGATCCAGAGTCGAAGTTGTTGAAGCCATAGAAGCTAACTTCTGGAATTCAGGTGTCATTAAGGCACCCATAATCGCAGCACCTAACCAAGGGTCTACGTTTAATTTTTTCGATGCATTATAAGCGATCATAATCGGCAAGAAGTAGAATACTGTATGCCACATTGTATCGACAAATACCCAACCTGCTGATTTTTCACCCCTGAAATCAACTAAGCCGAGAGCATCAAGAACAGCGGCTAATGCGATAATTAATGATGCACCAAGTAGAACACCTAGGATTGGACGGAAAGAGTCTGAAAGATATTCAAAGAAAGCATCAATCCATTGAACTTTGCCACGTACACCAGAAGAACGTAAAGAAGATTTTAGTTCCTCATTTGATGCGGCCCCATTGTTGTCTGCTGCAGCAGATTCTGCACCATCACTCATAGAAGGTAGTGCTTTAATCGCGTTATAAATATTACCAACGGCTCCGCCAATAACGATTTGATAACGATCTCCACTTTGAGGTACACAACCCATAACTTCTGGAATTGCGTCTAGTGCTTCTTTATTTACGATAGAACCATCATTTAATTCAAAACGTAAACGTGTTGCACAGAATGTCATAAATTTGACATTACTTGCACCACCAATCCCTTCAAGGATTTTTTCTGCTGCTGCTTTATTTGACATAATTTTTTAACCTTTATGCTTAGAAAAATACAAGCGCGAAGTATAACTCCCCCGTCCCACTTGCATAAAAATGTAACATTTTAAAATCGGCGTAGGATGTTCTATCTATGTAGTAAAATCAACTTTTTTAATTTAACAAAGTGATCCATGCACATTATTTTATCGACATAGATCTCAATAAAAACAAGAATACCCACAACATAACTGCTTAAGTTAACAATTTTAAATCATCTTTATTGACTAAAAATTCTTTATATAACGTGAAAATTGTAACAATGCCATTAGATTCTAGTAATGATTTGAAGCAAGTTTTAACTGGACAGATGAATTTAAGCTTAAAAAATGGGATCTCAATCTCATTTTGTGCAAGTAATGCGAATCAGAACCCGCTATACGATTGGGTTGAAAGGTGCTTACATTCCGTCACCAATCTTCCTTGCCTAAAGGTCTGGATGATTGCTCTGAATTCTGCATCTTGAAGTCACCTGGGTATATATCTAACTAACTTAAAAACAATTTGTTGAAATTAGACGTTGTTACTTTAGATACCGTTTCAACATCGCATTGTTGTAGGTCAGCTAAAAATGTAGCCACTTCTGATACATAAGCAGGCTGATTTTCTTTGCCACGATGTGGAACTGGCGCTAGATAAGGTGAGTCGGTTTCGACAAGCAGCCTATCTAGAGGTAATTGTTTTACAACTTCTTGTAACTCTGTCGCTTGCTTGAAGGTAATAATCCCTGACAAAGAAATATAAAACCCAAGGTCGATGGCCGCTTTCGCAAACGCCAAGTCTTCAGTAAAACAATGGATCACCCCACCGCAACGCTCAGCATGACCATTTTTTAATACATCTAGCGTTTCAGCACGAGCATTCCTGGTATGGATTATCAACGGCTTATCTAATTCATTAGCAACCGCTACATGTTGCTCAAACAATTCTATTTGTCGCAGAGCGGTTTCAGGTTGATAGAAAAAATCTAATCCTGTCTCACCAATCGCCACCACCTTTGAATGGCTGGCATATTGTTTAAACGTATTAAGATCGAATTCACTTTCGCAATCTAGCGGGTGAACGCCACACGATGCATGAATATTATTAAACGGTTCGACCATCGCCAGCATTGAAGGAAAAGCTTCCAGTGTCACACCAACAGTCAACATTTGCTCCACACCCACTTGCTTTGCTTTGGTTACCACATCCGCAACATCTGCATGTAAGTCATTGTAATTTAATTTATCGAGGTGACAGTGTGAATCAACTAACATAATCTAGTTCCTGACGTCATAGGTCGAAAATAAGGTATTGATTTAGCTTTGAGTTTTTCTTTGAGCTTAAGATTGGACTAAAGTGAGATACCAATCTACGATCAGTAACTCAGCGTTCAAACCGCTCGAAGTCGCTAATGAATGATGCATTTGTTGCAGGTGTTGATATTGAGAATAGGCGCTAGTATACGAAATACAACTCGCAAGTTGCTCAAATACCGCCGGTTGAGGAATATCCGCGACACCAAAGTGGGCTTTTTGTAGATCATTAAATAGATACAGAAGCCAAGACACTTTTTCTAATGGTTCTTTCTTAAAAAAGCTTTGCACTTCAAATAAAGAAAATGAACGTTTTTGTACCCCAGCCAAAAGTATACCAAGTAACTGCTCCCACTCTTTCTGCTTACCTTCTTTGATAAACGAAAAAGCATCCAGTGGTGACTGTGCATACATCTTTAAGCTAAACCAGTCTGGTATTTGATCACGAGATAATTGAGAACCTAACCACTCCAGCAACACAGACTTTGCCACTTTTGGCAATTGCCAATGCTGACAGCGGCTAATAATGGTAGGCAACAATTTGTGTTTATCTTGAGTCAACAGGACAAATACACATTGTTCTGGCGGAGTTTCCAATGTTTTTAATAAAGCATTGGATGCCGATTCATTCATCGATTCTGCTGGCTGAATAATGATAATGCGTTTACCACCGAGTTGCGATGATTCAATCGCGTAGCGGTTAGCCTCGCGAATTTGCTCAACGTTAATCCCTTTACCTTCTTTCTCCGGTGTTATCCAATGAATATCAGGGTGGTGACCACCTTGACTTAACTCACAGCTATGACAAAAGCCACATGCTTCATCGTGTGAGTTTTTACATACAACAGCCGCTGCAAGACGGTTAACGAGATTTTCTATTCCCGTACCAGTATTAGCACTACACAGCATTGCGTGTGGCGTGGTTTGCTGAGAAAGCATGACTTGCCATTGTTTCCAGAGCGGATCTAGCCAAGGATATAAAGCCATTATGCTACCGTTTGTCCATTATCAAACCATACTTGTAGAGCACGGTGTAAATCGCTAGCCACTTGCTCAATCGTTTGATTGGCATTGATGGTAATAATACTCGGATCTTGTTGAGCGGTTTCTAAATAGCGAGCACGTACTCGTTCAAAAAAACTAATATCCATTTTTTCAATTCGGTCTAGTTCGCCTCTACCACGCGCCCTTTCCAAACCGATTTTAGGATCTATATCCAAATATAAAGTAAGATCTGGCTTAAAATCACCTAATGCGGTTTGTTTTAAATTACTCATAATTTCAGGGCTAATTTGACGACCACCGCCTTGGTACGCTTGAGAAGATAAATCATGACGATCACCAAGAACCCATTGCCCATTAGCAAGCGCTGGCTTAATTACGTTTTCAACTAGCTGCACGCGAGCCGCATACATCATCAATAGTTCACTGACATCGTGTAACTCTTCTCCCGCATGCTCTTCTTTCACTAATGCACGTAACTTTTCCGCTAATGTTGTACCACCCGGCTCGCGCGTCTGTACAACATCTAGGATTGAATGCTGCTTTAACGTTTCCAACACAGCATTAATCGCGGTGCTTTTTCCTGCGCCTTCTAAGCCTTCAACTACAATAAATTTCGCGTTTTTCATTAGTTACTCTTATTTGCTCGTAATTTTCTCAAATAATCACGCACGGCACGATTATGTTCAGCTAACGATTTAGTGAATACGTGTCCACCATCACCACTTGCTACAAAGTATAAATAGCTACTTTTCTCTGGATTTAATGCGGCACGTACAGAGTTAACCCCAGGCATGGCAATCGGGGTTGGTGGTAAACCATTAATCACATAGGTATTATAAGGGGTTGGCGTTGACAAATCTTTTTTCCGGATGTTGCCGTCATATTTATCTCCCATTCCGTAAATCACTGTAGGATCGGTTTGCAATCGCATGCCTTTATTTAATCGATTGACAAAAACTGACGCGACACGTTCGCGCTCTGATTCTACCGCGGTTTCTTTCTCAATAATTGACGCCAAAATTAACGCTTGATACGGCGTGTCCAACGGTAGATTTTTTTGTCTTGTTTGCCAAGCTGCATCTAACTCACGAGTAAGTGATTGATGTGCCCTTTTCAAAATATCAAGATCAGACATACCTTCGGTGTAATGATATGTTTCCGCTAATAATAAGCCTTCTAGTTTTTGATGGCTTTCACCAAGTGCGTTGGCAATCTCTGCTTCACTTAGATCTTTGGTTTTATGTACTAAACCTTTTGCCATATCCAGTTGACTACGCCATTCGCTGAAACGCCCGCCTTCAATAAAGGTAATGGTAAATTGAAATTCTTCACCCTTCACCATAGTCATTAGAGCTTGTTGCAATGTTTCACCTGGATTAACTTGATAAGTTCCCGCTCGAATATCAACTAATTCAGGGTATAAACGTGGCAACAAACGAGTAAAGGTATTGCCAGTAATCCAACCTTGTTGTTCCATCATCCACAATGCGCTTTTTAACGTTTTACCATGTTCAATAGTAATCAACTGCTTCGATTCAATATTTAATGGCTGTTGTACATAATGAGTGACCTCTGACTTAGCATAAAACATCACTACTACCGATGCTACAACGACTAAAAGCAATACAATGACTAATTTTTTAATCACGGGTTAATTTTCTCCTGAATAGCACGTGTAATTACGCCAATATTAAATTCTTTATTATTTATTTGAATGATTGGAACGACACCATGTAGTGCATTAGTAATGAACACTTCATCAGCATTGAGCACATCGTCTAACATATAAGAACCGATATTCATTATCATTTTTTTCTGCTCAGCATATTCACAGACTTGTTTTCGCTTTATACCTAGCACCCCATTTTTCACTAACTCTGGTGTATAAAGCTGATTGTTGGACACCCAAAACAAATTGGCGGCACTCATCTCAATGACGTTCCCATCAATATCAAGCACGATATTGTCATCGTACTCAGTATCATCAATTTCTTTCTTAATCAGAACTTGTTCTAAGCGATTATTATGTTTAAGCCCAGCAAGCTGAGGATTTATCCCTAAACGAGTAGCGCTCACACCCACTTTTATTCCCTCAGATTGCCAGATTGAATAATGTTCAGGGTAAGCAAAGGTCTGAACGACAACTTGTATAGAATTTGCACCACTAGGACTATAACCTCTCCCGCCACTTCCACGGCTCACGTGGATTTTAAGTCCACTTAACGCAAGTGTTTGATGACCGGAGGCATTAATAGCCGCTTCAATCCACTCCTCCACTTGATTCCATTCTGGAGGCGACATAAAAAGTTTCTGACAAGTAAAATCAATACGTTCTTTATGGGCACAAAGTAATAATGGTTGACCATATTTCACTAAAATAGTCGTGAAACAGCCATCTCCATATTGAAATGAACGGTCTGTAATAGATACGCTTTGCTGTTGTTTTCCATTGACAAAAAACATAGTGATCCTATTCCCGTTTATTGGCTGCATCATAGCAAAAAAAAAGCGGCTTAATGCTATAACATTAAACCGCTTTATAAAATGGCTTATTCAGCTATTTTAACTAGATACGTTTGAAGATTAACGAACCATTGGTGCCACCGAAGCCAAATGAGTTACATAGAGCGTATTCCATGTTCTCAACTTTACGAGCTTTATTCGGTACATAATCCAGATCACAACCTTCATCAGGGCTATCTAGATTAATGGTTGGTGGAACAATTTGATCGACCAACGTTAGCGCCGTAATGATCGATTCAACTGAGCCTGCTGCACCGAGTAAGTGACCTGTCATTGATTTAGTTGATGATACCAGTACTTTCTTCGCCGCTTCTTCACCTAAAGCACGCTTAATACCTAAGGTTTCTGCTACATCACCCGCTGGCGTTGATGTGCCGTGCGCATTGACATAACCAATTTGATCACCGGTAATACCTGCATCACGAATAGCCGCTTCCATTGCTAATGCACCACCTGAACCATCAGCACTAGGCGACGTCATGTGATAAGCATCACCACTCATACCAAAACCAACAATTTCACAGTAGATTTTTGCACCACGCGCTTTAGCATGCTCGTACTCTTCTACCATCATCATGCCAGCACCATCCCCTAGCACAAAACCATCACGGTCTTTATCCCATGGGCGGGAAGCTAAATGCGGTTCATCATTTCGGCTTGATAATGCTTTTGCTGCAGCAAAGCCACTCATCGCTAGCGGTGTCGACGCTTTTTCAGCACCACCAGCAAGCATGACATCAGCATCACCGTAAGCAATCATACGAGCCGCATGGCCGATATTATGCAAACCAGTAGTACATGCTGTTGAAATGGCGATATTAGGTCCACGTAAGCCTTTCATGATAGACAGGTGGCCTGCAATCATATTCACAATGGTTGAAGGCACAAAAAATGGACTCATACGACGAGGGCCACGATCTCGAAGCGTATGTGCTGCTTCTTCGATCAGACCAATACCACCAATACCAGAGCCAATAGCGACACCGATACGTGTAGCATTTTCTTCGTTCACTTCAATGCCTGAATCATTAAAAGCTTGGATACCCGCAGCAATACCATACTGGATAAATAAATCCATTTTGCGAGCATCTTTCTTGGACATGTACTCTTCGCAATCAAAGTCTTTCACTAAGCCTGCAAAACGAGTGGGAAAATTGGTTGCATCAAAGTGCTCGATATTCACGATACCACTTTGACCGTCTAAAAGGGCTTTCCAAGAGGATTCAACTGTGTTGCCTACCGGTGACAACATCCCCATGCCTGTAACAACTACACGACGCTTGGACACGATTTTTTCTCCGGAGATTAATAATACTGAGAGTATGTAAGGATAGATGATATAAGATAAAACTCAGGCGGCCTGGGAGACCGCCTGGGGGTGTTATTACTGTGCGCTGTTTACGTAGTCGATTGCAGCTTGAACAGTAGTAATTTTTTCAGCTTCTTCGTCAGGGATTTCAGTATCGAATTCCTCTTCTAAAGCCATTACTAGCTCTACTGTGTCTAGAGAGTCAGCACCTAGATCATCAACGAAAGAAGCTTCGTTTTTCACTTCTGCTTCATCTACACCTAGTTGTTCAACAATGATTTTTCTTACGCGTTCTTCGATGTTGCTCATTTTTCTTTTCCTATTACAGAGAGTTCGCTTAAATGCGATGTTAGCCGTAGTTTATTCAAACTTTGAAAAGTTGCAAGGCTGACCTTGCTGGTCAAACCACAAATTTCATGTTTTTCACTGAAATTTGGTACATTTTTGACCTAAATCATGCATATGAGTGATTTTAAAACACTCAAATAGATTTAGACCATGTACATACCACCATTCACGTGCAGTGTTTCGCCAGTAATATAGGCGGCATCGTCAGAAGCTAAAAAGGCAACTGCTGATGCAATTTCACGCGGATCACCTAATCGACCTGCTGGCACTTGTGATAGTGTAGCAGTACGTTGGTCATCATTCAGTGCTTTTGTCATATCTGTTTCGATAAAACCTGGAGCAACAGTATTTACCGTTACACCGCGAGAAGCAACTTCACGAGCCATTGATTTTGTGAAACCAATTACGCCAGCTTTCGCTGCTGCGTAGTTTGCTTGCCCCGCATTGCCCATAGTCCCCACTACAGAGCCCACGTTAACAATACGACCATGACGTTTTTTCATCATGCCTCGAAGAACCGCTTTAGACAAACGGAAAATCGACGTTAGATTAGTATCCATGATATCTTGCCATTCGTCATCTTTCATACGCATCAACAGGTTATCACGAGTAATCCCAGCATTATTCACTAAAATGTCAATTCCACCGAATTCTTCATTAATGGTTTTGATCGTCGCCGCAACAGAATCGGCATCTGTTACATTCAAGGCTAAACCTTTACCATTACTTCCAAGGTAGTCACTAATCGCTTGTGCGCCAGATTCGCTTGTTGCAGTACCTACAACGGTCGCGCCACGCTCAACTAATCGTTCAGCAATCGAACGACCAATACCACGACTGGCACCAGTAACTAGTGCAATTTTACCTTCAAGATTCATTATAAATCCTCTTTATGACTGAAAATGTGATACCTAGGCATAGCTCAACACCATGCCATCAGTATTAACCGCGAGCAGCATCAAGAGAAGCTGGATCATTCACAGCTTGTGCGCTCAAGGCTTTTACAATTCGCTTAGTCAAACCAGTTAATACTTTACCTGGTCCAAACTCTAATAAGTTCTCTACGCCTTGCTCATGCATTGCAACCACGCCTTCAGTCCAACGAACTGGGCTATATAATTGACGAACAAGCGCATCTTTAATCTTCTCAGGATCGGTTTCTGCAATCACATCGACGTTATTAATTACAGGCACGATCGGTGCATTAAACTCGATATCCGCTAGTGCTTCAGCAAGTTTATCCGCAGCGGGTTTCATCAATGCACAATGTGAAGGTACAGAAACCGGTAAAGGCAATGCACGCTTAGCACCTGCTGCCTTACAAAGCTCACCAGCACGTTCTACTGCTGCTTTATTACCTGCAATTACGACTTGACCAGGAGAGTTAAAGTTTACCGGTGATACTACTTCGCCTTGTGCCGCTTCTTCACATGCTTTAGCAATCGCAGCATCATCTAGGCCAATAATCGCAAACATTGCACCAACACCAGCAGGCACTGCTTGTTGCATAAGCTCACCACGTAGTGCAACTAACTTAATCGCTTGTTTAAAGTCAACAACGCCCGCGCATACTAATGCTGAATATTCACCAAGACTATGACCCGCTACTATTTGAGGTTGCTCACCACCGACTTCTTGCCATACACGCCAGATCGCTACAGAAGCAGCTAATAATGCAGGTTGAGTACGATGTGTTTCATTTAAATCTTCTACAGGACCATTTTGAACCAAGTTCCATAAATCATAACCAAGTGCTTCTGATGCTTCAGAAAAGGTTGCTTTTACAATACTATATTGTTCACCAAGTTCCGCTAACATTCCAACAGTTTGAGAGCCCTGCCCTGGAAATACAACCGCAAACTTACTCATAGAAAATTTCCTTAAAATTAAAATCTAACTTACCTAACATTTAAATAAGTCTAACAATTAGAATCGAACGAGCGCAGACCCCCATGTGAAACCACCACCAAACGCTTCTAATAACAGCATATGACCACGTTGAATTCGACCATCACGAACCGCTTCATCTAAAGCGGTTGGGACTGTAGCGGCAGAAGTATTACCATGTCGGTCTAACGTTACTACTACTTGATCAAGTGACATAGCAAGCTTCTTAGCCGTAGCTGAAATGATGCGTAAATTCGCTTGATGCGGTACAAGCCAATCGAGCTCAGTTTTCGCCATATCATTCACAGAAAGTGTATCTTTCACTAACTTAGAGAGTTGAGTTACGGCAACTTTAAAGACTTCATTACCCGCCATGTGTAACCAAGCGTCGATATACTCACCACGCTTTGCTTCTTCTAAGCTTAATAACTCACCAAAACGACCATCTGCATGCAAATGAGTTGAAATAATACCAGGCTCTTCGCTAGCGCCAAGTACTACGGCACCTGCGGCATCACCAAATAAAATAATGGTTGAACGGTCTTCAGGATCACACATTTTTGATAACGCATCAGCCCCGATAACCAGAACATTTTTTGCCATTCCCGTTTTAATATGCTGATCAGCAATCGACAAAGCATACACAAAACCAGAGCAAGCTGCGGCCACATCAAACGCAGGACACCCTTTGATGCCTAATGCTGCTTGAACCTGACAAGCGGATGATGGGAATTTGTGACTACCACTGGTGGTTGCGACAATAATTAGGTCAATATCGTGCTTATCAATACCAGCCATTTCAATCGCATTGACTGATGCGTGATAGGCCATATCAGCAACGGATTCATCGGGAGCAGAAATACGGCGCTCACGAATACCAGTACGAGTTACAATCCACTCATCACTAGTATCAACCATTTTTTCTAAATCGGCGTTAGTACGCACTTGAGTCGGTAGGTAACTACCTGTTCCTAAAATTTTGCTATTCATGAAGACTAATAATGCCTCTCGAGTAAAACCGCTTCTAAGCGATCGCTTATACGGCTTGGGACTTGCTGTTTGACTTCATACACTGCTTCACCAATTGCATTGATCATAGCAGATGTATCAGCTTGCCCATGGCTTTTGATAACAATGCCGCGCAATCCTAGCAAACTTGCACCATTATACTGGTCGGGGTTCAGTGTTTTTAACTCATTAAATAAATTAGAGAACAATTTTCGAGCAATCCAGCCCTTAATTGTTGAAGAAATAAAATAACTTTTTAATTTTTGGTGGAATAAATGCGCTACCCCTTCACAGGTTTTTAGACACACATTTCCGACAAATCCATCACAAACTATCACATCTGCGACATCATAAAAAAGCTGATTTCCTTCAATATAGCCAGAATAGTTGATTTCTTTTGTTTGGCTGAGTAATTCTGAGCAACGCTTAACCAAGTCATTGCCTTTTATTTCTTCTTCACCAACATTCAAAATCGCGACTCGAGGTTGATGTGGAATATGCACTTCAGCCAATGCACTGCCCATCACGGCAAACTGGAATAAAGTATCAGCATCCACTGATACATTAGCACCCAAATCAAGCACCCAGGTTTTTTTACCAGATACCGTTGGTAGTGCACTAACCAGAGCAGGACGTTCTATCCCGGGTAATAATTTAAGACGGAATTTTGACAAAGCCATTAAAGCACCGGTATTTCCACCACTCACGCAAGCATCGGCTATACCATCTGCCACGTAATCGAGCGCTATACGCATCGATGTTCCGGAACTATTACGTAATGCTAAAGACGGCTTTTCATCATTAGAAATATCTCTCTCACTGTGTTTAATGATGAGACGAGGGGTCGGAGTAAATCCGAGGTGTGTCAGTTCTTTCGTGATTTGTTCACGATCACCGACCAATATAACTTTCAGCTCTGGGAAATGTGACAATGCCTGCACGGCGGCAGGCACTGTTACGCGAGGACCGAAATCCCCGCCCATTGCATCAAGTGCAACGGTAATAGTTTGCAAAGGTCAACCTTACTTGTTGATAACCTTTTTGCCACGGTAGTAACCGTCAGCAGTCACGTTGTGACGTAGGTGAGTTTCACCTGAAGTTGCGTCTACAGATAATGCACTAGTCGTTAGCGCATCGTGTGAACGACGCATGCCACGCATTGAACGTGATTTTTTGCTCTTTTGTACGGCCATGACCCTACTCCTTCGTTTTTAAACTCTAATGCTTTATAGCACTAGCGCTTTAAATTTTTTAAAACGTCAAATGGATTCGGTTTTTCTTCCAAAGCTTCTTCTGGGAGATCGCCAAACACCATATTGTTTGATTGTACGCTACATTCAGATTCGTCATGCATCGCAATTTGAGGTAATTCTAGAATGAACTCGTCTTCCACTAACTTAATCAGATCCAACTCACCGTACTCGTTCAGATCTACCAAATCGTACTCTTCCGGTGCGTCTTGTTCACTTTTCTCACTGTAAACAGGAGTACAAGTGAATTCAACTTCGCACAAATGCGCGAATATCTCATTACAGCGTTGACATTCTAAATCGACTTCGACGTTAGCTTTACCAGAGATAACGACTAATCGTTGTTCATCCAACTCAAAGGACAATGATACTTCTGCGTCGCGTTTGACGCCTTCAGTCAACTCGGCAATGCGCTTCATTAAACTAACTTGAACTATACCTTGATAGTCTAAGCGTTTTTGAGCAGATTTTGCTGGGTCAACTGTACGCGGTATTTTTACCTTTTGCATAGGGCGCGAATATTATCCTCCAAAATGAATTTAGTCAAAGGAAAAGGCAAAAAACTTACACTTTCCTTTTCCCTATTCTATGCACCGTTCAACATGACGCATAGCGTGATTTGTTTTAGTATACCTAAGTAATGTAAGACACCTAAATTGGTACCTTGGTTACTTAGGTGTATATCAATTAATCTTTAAGAGCCCCACTTATGTCGCCAAAACTAATTTTAGCTTCCACATCCCCTTACCGAAAACAATTACTTAATAAACTTGCTATCGAATTTGAAACTCGTGAACCTAATTGTGATGAAACGCCGTTGCCTGGTGAAAGCGCGACCGAACTGGTACTGCGTTTAGCTAAAATGAAAGCCCAATCATGCGTACTAGAAGAGCAAGGCAAACAAATCATTATTGGATCGGATCAAGTTTGCGTTATTAACAACGCAATTATTGGCAAACCCCTTACTCGGGACAATGCCATTCAACAACTGACTCAAGCGAGTGGCCAAGTCATCACGTTTTATACTGGCCTCGCAGTTTTTAACAGCGAAACAGGATGCTGTAATGTCACGCTAGATGAATTCAAAGTTCACTTCAGAACGCTATCTCAAACCCAGATTGAATACTATGTCGATACCGAGCAACCTTTCTATTGCGCTGGCAGTTTCAAAAGCGAAGGACTCGGTATTGCTTTATTCGAACGCTTAGAAGGTAAAGATCCTAACTCGCTTATAGGCTTACCGCTTATTACCCTAATCGATATGCTGGACAAGCAAGATATTCAGGTTTTATCTAAATAGCCTTCACTTAGGTTACTTGGGTATAAATAATCCGTTATTTCGCTCTTAAACCTGCTAGTGCTTTTTCAAGTTTAACTTCCATTGGTGCTGAGATATCCATAGCCTCATCTGTCGCCGGATGCGTAAATTGAATATTGGCGGCATGAAGAAATAAACGATTCAGCCCGACTTGCCCAGTATAAGCATCAAAGCGGCGGTCACCATAACGGTCATCCCAAGCAATCGGATGGCCGACATACTGACAATGAACACGAATTTGGTGTGTTCTACCCGTAATAGGACTAGCTTGAACTAAGGTCGCTTGATTAAACTTTTCTAAAATCTTATAGCGAGTTTCTGACGGCTTACCATTTGGATTAACTCGAACAATGCTGTTCACCTCATTTTTGAGTAACGGAGCCTTAACTACTTTACAACTCGACTTCCACTCACCCATCACTAAAGCAAAATAATACTTCTGAACGGTCTTCTCGCGAAATTGGGCTTGTAAATGACGCAATGCCGAGCGCTTTTTAGCAACCAATAAGATCCCAGAAGTATCACGGTCGATACGGTGAACCAATTCAAGAAAGCGAGCTTGTGGACGCAATGCTCGTAATGCTTCGATAGCACCAAATTTTAAACCACTGCCACCATGAACCGCTGTCCCTGATGGTTTATTTAAAATCAACATACTGTCATCTTCGAAAATGATGCAATTTTCTAACTCAGAGACTTTATCTAATTTAGTACTCACGGGGACGGCATCTTCTTCTGCCGAAATGCGTACCGGAGGAATACGAACGATGTCACCGGCTTGTATTTTATATTCCGCCTTCACGCGTTTTTTATTTACGCGCACTTCTCCCTTACGCAAGATTCGATAAACCATGCTTTTAGGGATCTGCTTTAATTGATTACGCAAAAAATTGTCGATTCGTTGGCCCGCCATATCAGCGTCAATATCAACAAATTTCACTTCTGTTTTAATATCATTCATTCGGCTATTCTAACACTCAAACATCACCCAGAGGCATAAGATTCTGAAAATTATTATCTCCATTTTATCCCCCACGTTCACTTTTTGCTCACAACCGCACAAAATTAAAACAAAAATTAAACTAACAACATGTTATTAAACAAATTAACATTATTAATAATACGGATGTAATATTACTCACCTCCGAGTTAACCACAGGTTTTCCTATTTATTTACGCACTTTGACGTAAAGCTGATTGCTGATATTTCTTGGCGCTGCTATAGTTCACAGCTGCAATGGTTGTATTGAACATTTTCTATGCAAATTTAATGTCATTCATTGCAATTAATGAGTAGAAGCTTCGAACGTATGTGCTGCATTAGGCGTAAGACACAACTGACGAAGACCAACTTATCGCCTACTCACGTTATCAATGCAGAAGTAATACCGACTTGAATTCGGACCAAGCATTCGCGTTCTACCCAAAGTAATTGAAGTTCTAACACAAAATTTTGTGACACAGCTTTAAATAAGAAAGGTATGAATGTTTGGTGGCTATTGTGCCCTAGAGCATCCCCTATACAGCCGTGAGGTTGAAGCCAAAGTCATGGGATCTGGCACCTTTGATACGACATAAAGCGATAAGCAATTATCACGAAGAAAAACAACGAGAATTTTAAAAATGAAAAGAATGTTGATCAACGCAACTCAAAAAGAAGAGTTGCGCGTCGCATTAGTTGATGGTCAGAAACTCTTTGATTTAGATATCGAAAGTCCTGGTCATGAATCTAAAAAAGCTAATATTTATAAAGGCCGTATTACTCGAGTAGAACCCAGTTTAGAAGCTGCATTTGTAGACTACGGTGCTGACCGACACGGTTTCCTCCCTCTTAAAGAAATTGCCCGCGATTACTTCCCTGCTGGTTACACCTACCAAGGCCGTCCGAGCATTAAAGAAGTTCTGAAAGAAGGCCAAGAGGTTATTGTTCAAGTAGAAAAAGAAGAACGCGGTCAAAAAGGTGCAGCGTTAACGACTTTTATCTCTCTTGCAGGTAGCTATTTAGTATTAATGCCCAATAACCCTCGTGCTGGCGGTATTTCTCGTCGTATTGAAGGTGATGAGCGTACTCAACTTAAAGCAGCATTAAGCACTCTTGAATTACCACAAGGTATGGGCTTAATTGTTCGTACTGCGGGCGTAGGCAAAAGTGCGGAAGAGCTTGAATGGGATTTAAACATCCTACTAAAACATTGGGCTGCCATTAAAGATGCCTCTGACGGCGAATCAGCACCTTTCTTAATTCACCAAGAAAGTAATGTTATCGTTCGTGCTATTCGTGACTATTTACGCCGTGATATTGGCGAAATTCTAATTGATAGCAATACCATCTACGAACGTGCCAAAGCACATATCCAATTAGTGCGCCCTGATTTCGTATCACGCGTTAAAAAATACGATGGCGATGTTCCTCTATTTAGCCACTACCAGATTGAAAGCCAAATTGAATCCGCGTTCCAACGCGAAGTTCGCCTACCTTCTGGTGGTTCAATCGTTATCGATCCAACTGAAGCATTAACGTCTATTGATATCAACTCCGCTCGTGCAACGAAAGGTGGTGATATTGAAGAGACCGCATTAAATACCAACCTAGAAGCTGCAGATGAAATTGCACGTCAATTACGTTTACGTGACCTAGGTGGCCTAGTGGTTATCGACTTCATTGATATGACACCCGTTCGTCACCAACGTGAAGTTGAAACCCGTATGCGCGAAGCGGTAAGAATGGATCGTGCACGTGTACAAATTGGTCGTATCTCACGCTTTGGCCTATTAGAAATGTCACGCCAGCGTTTGAGCCCGTCACTAGCGGAAGCGAGCCATCATATTTGTCCTCGTTGTACTGGTACTGGTGTGGTTCGTGATAATGAATCATTAGCATTATCTGTGCTTCGTTTGATTGAAGAAGAAGCCCTAAAAGATAATAGCTCACAAGTGCTTGCCGTTGTGCCGGTACCTATTGCGTCTTACTTACTCAATGAAAAACGCAAATCAATCCAGCACATTGAGAAGCATCAAGAAGTAAACATCATTGTTGTACCAAACTCTGATATGGAAACCCCTCATTTTGAAGTGGTTCGCCTACGCGATGGTGAAGAACATCAAATTTTATCTTACTTGATGCCTAAGCGCATTGAAGCATTCAAAGAAGCAGAAGCAAAAGAGCCTGCTTTAGCAGATATGAAGCCCCGTCGTATTGAAGAGCCTGTATTGAAAGGTTTTGCACCATCAAGCGCTCCAGCACCAACTCCAACAGCTGCACCAACGTCTGCATCTAAAGCGGAACCCCAAGCGAAAGCTAAGTCTGGTGGTTTAGGTGGTTTGTTTAAAGCTATTGGTAATTTCATATTCGGTGGTGATGAGCCAAAAGAAGAGAAAGCAACTGAAGAAGCGAAACCAGCTCAGCAAAACCGTCAGCGTAACGATCAGCGTGATAATAACCGTCGCCGTAATAACCGTGACCGTAATGAACGTAATAATGACCAACGTAACAAACGCCGTAAGCCACGTACTAACGATACTGCAGATAAAGTAGCAGAATCGGAAGCTCCTCAAAATAACGTTCGTAACGATAAGAAGCGCAAGCCAAAGCAAGACAAGAAGCCAGCTAAAAATGCAACTAAGGTTGTAGAACAAGGCCAAAAAATTGCTGCTGAAGCTCAAGCAAAAACCACCTCAACTGATGAGAAAACAACGCAAATTAAGCAACGTCGTCAACGTCGTCAGATGAAGAAAAAAGTACGTGTTAACGAGCAAGTTGCAGAAGAAGCGAACGCTCAAGATCTAGCGAAAGCAGAGCAAGCGGAAGTGATTACTGCCAAGCCTGAAGCAACAGACAAAGAAGACGGCCAGCAGCGTCGTAACCGTCGTTCACCACGTCACCTTCGTGCTAGCGGTCAACGCCGTCGTCGTACACGTGACCGTCGCCCTAACCCATATCGCCTACGTGCCGGTGGTGTTGCATCACCAGAAATGGCAATGGGTAAAGTATGGCCACAATACGTAGCTGAAAAACCGAAACAAAAAGAAGAGCAAGCACAACCTGCAATAGAAACATCAATTCCTACTGGCGGTTACGCTTTCCCTGAAATGTCGATGGGTAAAATTGTTATCCTAAGCAAAGCGTTAACAGAAAATGCTACGACTACTGAAGCACCAACCACGCAGCAACCTGTGAAAGCAGAGCCTGCACCAGTAGTAGAAGCGGCTCCAGTAACACCAGCGGTAACTGAAGCGCCTGCAGTTGAAACGGCCTTTGTAGTGAAAGCTGAGCAACAAGATAACCTTGTTGTTGAGAATACGCCAAAGGAACAGCAAGCTAAGACACCAAAATCGGTCAAAGTGAAAGCAGCTAAAGCAAAATCTCATGTCAGCGCACCAATGGCAAAAGCTTCTGGTACTGGCGAGTTAAATAACATTACCATTATTGCTGCTCCTTTCCGTGAATCGACATTCACAGGTAAAGCGGCTGGCAGCCAATCAGCAACTGGCCATGCGAGTTCTGAAATGTCAAAAACGCTTAACGACTAAGCTAAATAGCATTAATCGTTAAGTTATTAAGCAAGATCACTAGAGATGGTGGTCTTGCTTTTTTATCTCAACGATTAGCAATAGATAACTTGTTGCAGAAAATTCCACCATTCTGTAACATTCACTAACAAATCATTATCACTCTAAATCATGAATACCTTCCACTTGTACCCTTTGTCTCCATTAGGGCGGCATTGGTATCATTTTTCATTCATGGGCTAGAGTCCTTTATTTTATAACTTTTAACTGAGTAAGCATGTTTCCCCAAATATCTAGTCAATCTCTAAAAAATGATGTGTTATCCGGTCTGACCGTAGCACTAGCATTAGTACCTGAGGCTGTTGCCTTTGCCTTTGTTGCAGGTGTTGATCCAATGGTTGGTTTATATGCCGCCTTTATTATGGGTCTAATGACTTCTATCTTCGGTGGACGTCCTGGAATGATTTCTGGCGCAACTGGCGCAACTGCGGTTGTAATGGTGAGCTTAGTTGCCGTTCATGGCGTTCAATACTTATTTGCAGCCGTTTTATTGGTCGGTCTATTACAAATTACGGCTGGTTTATTAAAACTAGGCAAGTTTATCCGCATCGTCCCACATCCAGTGATGATTGGTTTTGTGAATGGCTTGGCTATCGTTATCTTTATGGCCCAGCTTGGGCAATTTAAAGCACCAGACATCAACGGAATAATGACTTGGTTACCACAAGGACAAATGGCGATCATGTTCGGTTTAGTCGCTTTAACCATGGCTATTATTTACTTCTTACCTAAGTTAACTAAAGCTGTGCCTTCTTCACTTGTTGCGATTGTTGTCGTCACGGCGTTAACTCAAGTCTTTAACTTAGATACTCGTACTGTTGTTGATTTCTTACGCACTATGTCTGGTGATACGAATGCAACACTCGCAGGTGAACTACCAACATTTGCACTACCAGCGGTGCCGTTTAACTTCGAAACACTACAAATTGTTTTCCCATATGCGTTGATCATTGCCGCTATTGGTTTAATTGAATCACTACTAACCTTAACAGTAGTCGATGAGATGACTAACACTCGTGGCAAAGGTAATCGAGAATGTATTGGCCAAGGCCTTGGTAACTTAACCTGTTCAGTATTTGGTGCGATGGGTGGCTGCGCCATGATTGGTCAATCGATGATCAACATTAACTCGGGTGGTCGTAGCCGTTTATCAGGTATTACAGCTGCGATTGCACTACTTTGCTTTATCCTATTTACTGCTACTTGGATTGAAATGATCCCACTAGCAGCGCTAGTGGGTGTAATGTTTATGGTAGTAATAGGGACGTTTGAATGGGCAACCTTCAAGTTAGCTCGCAGAGTACCTAAGCAAGATTTTTTCGTAATTATCCTTGTGACTATCGTAACTGTGTTAACAGACTTAGCGGTTGCGGTTGGCGTTGGTGTTGTCGTTTCAGCATTAATGTTCGCTTGGCAACATGCAAAGCATATCAATGCAGTGACAAGCATCAACGAAGAAGGCTCGAAAGTTTACCAAATTAACGGCCCGATCTTCTTTGGTTCGACGGCTAACTTTACTGAGCTTTTCAACGCTTATGACGATCCTCAAGATGTGATTATCGATTTTAGTCAGTCTCGCGTTATTGACCATTCCGCTATTGAAGCAATTGAAACCGTAGCAGATCGTTATACTCGCTTAGGTAAAACTCTCCATTTACGTCACTTAAGCCAAGATTGTAAGACTCTGTTGGATAAAGCTGGCAGCCTAATTGAAATCAATGTTAAAGAAGATCCAACCTATAAAGTGATTGATGATCTACTCGCAGACTAATTCGCGGTGTAACATTCTATACCCGAAGTAATTGGAGTTGCAGTGAGGCGACAAGTGAATGAGGCCCCATGAGCATACCTCGATTCGCCGTCAACAAAGTTGCAGCTTCAATTACGATGGGTATACACTCAAGTAACTTGGATATATAGACCATGAGCCCAACCATCGCGTTGGGCTTTTGTTGTTAGGTACCTAGGGTCAATAGACCTTAATATCCCTCTCTAAAACTTTGGTTTTTTCTGCCTTTTAAATTCGTTATTATCCATTCATCCCTACCTTCAGGAACAATATAATATGTCTGAGCATAAACAAAATAAGCACCAACAACGTCAGCAAAAAATTAAACAACAAGTAGATCAACGTATTGAAGCTGCTCAACAAGAGAAAGGTTTAGTCGTTGTTATCACTGGCAATGGTAAAGGTAAAACTACATCCGGTTTTGGTACCATCGCAAGAGCCGTTGGGCATGGCCAGCAATGCGCGGTTGCTCAGTTTATTAAAGGCACATGGGATAATGGTGAAAAGAATCTATTAGAAAAGCTAGGCGTCTCTTTTCATGTGATGGCAACTGGATTTACCTGGGAAACTCAAGATAAACAAAAAGATACTCAAGCCGCTCAGCAAGTCTGGCAAGAGTGCAAAAAAATACTGCAAGATAAAAGCATCGATGTCGTGCTGCTCGATGAAATCACCTATATGGTGAGCTATGGTTATATTGACCTAGGTGAGCTTATTCTAGCCATCAAAGACCGACCTAAAGATCAATCGGTTATTCTCACAGGACGCGCGGCTCATCGCGACTTAATAGAGCTTGCCGACACAGTGTCGGAAGTACGAAATGTTAAACATGCCTTTGAAGCAGGAGTCAAAGCTCGTAAAGGTATTGATTGGTAACACTTCACCTACTAGCATAAAATAACTGCATCTGCGATTAAACCCATAAAAAATGCCACTGCACATGAATGAAGTGGCATTGATATTTAGTGTTTAAGGTTAATTCTATTTGAATAAACCATTTAGTAAATCACCAGCAGCCTTTTTGACATCATCTTTTTGCTTGGAATCATCATTACCGAGCAACTTATCTAGACCTCGATCAACTTCTTTTTGAGCTTTTTCTTTTGCTCTGTCTATTTCAGCTTGAGCTTTCTGCTTAGTTTGCTCATCTAATGCCGCATTCAAATCTGGGCGAATTTTAGGTTCTGTCCATGTGCCTTTAATACTGATAGGAAGAGTAATATCTTTTAACTCATCAGTATCTTTACCACCTTGACCTTTCAAGGAGCCTACCACCGATGTTTTAACTAGAAAATCAACCGTCTCATTAACGTAGTTCGCCTGTCCACTACCAAGAATTCTTAATAATGGTGATTGAGCGGTGAAGTTATTAGTCGTCATTACCCCTTTTGATAAGTTCATCGTTGCTGTTACAGCACTAAAATCGGTTTTCTTAACCTTTATTTCTTCTGCTTTCTTACCTTTAAATAAAGCTTGTACTGAGCGAATTTCATGAGCAACATTGATTCCATAGAACGAACCATCAGCAAAATTAATCTTCACCACACCAGCTAAGTTTTGTTTCGCTTTATCGACAATTAAACTTTTACCCTTTATATCTGCAGTGATATTGCCGGTACCAGAAACAAAGTCCATTTGTGCAACATCTTTCAACAATGGTTGAACTTGAACTCCTTTAACTTCTTTATGTATCGTGTAAGTGGAAACATCTTTACGAGCATCAATTTTAGCATTAGCACTCACCGAGCCTTGATACAAATTTGCCGCAAATTTTTTCAAATCAATCACACCACGATTCACTTGAAACTGCGTTTGTACATCCTGCATTTTGACATTATTTGCTGTTAGCTTATCAATAATAATTTTACCCGTGACATCTAATGTACGTGTCGCACTAAGATCAGGTTCTACTTGAGATGTAGGCACATTGGTGCTGCTCGAGTTTTTAGAGGTCGCGGCTTTTGTTGTCTCTGATTTTTCAGGGGCAACTTGCTCCATTTGCTTAAGTAGCGCGTCAACGTTGATTTCAGGACTGTGGATATCAAACACTATTTTAGGAATATTTGGCGCTAAACTCACCTGCGTAGAGCCATCAAAGTTAAGTTCGTTCACCGATAACTTTTTCAAAACAACATCTAAATATTGTTTTGTTAAATCGAAACGAATATCAGAATTCATATCAATCGAAATAGGCGTAAGTGGTAATGATTGACCATCAACCTTCCCTGTGACATTCATATTCTGGACTTTAAGCTCCGTCATCGCTTTATCAAGCATAATCGATGCAGACTGATTAATATCGATACTCATACCAGATACCATTCCATTGACACTCAATGCCATTTTGCTGACTGAGTTAAATTGAAACGAATCTAGCGTGAAACGTGCTTTTTTAATGTCAGTAGAAGGATCTTTAAATTGCGCTTCTACATCTATACCGCGTAATTGGTAATCCGATAAATCTTGTGAGACTTTAAACTCGGTCTTTCCTTTTACAGCAAAAGTTTGCTGGTTTTGTTTACCCGTAATATCAAATTCAGCCTTACTCCATTCATCGAAACTAAATTGTGATAACGCGAAGTTCACATCAGATAAGGTTAAATCTGAATGGCTCTCTGCATCTAACATCACCAATTTAGCATTATTTACCGTAATGCCTTCTAAACTGATTTCCCATGGGCTTTCACTTGCAGGGTTTACACTTTCAGTTTCGTCATTAGTCGCATCACTACTTGGGGAAGTTTGAGTGGTTTTGTCTTCAGCAGATTGCTTAACAATATCAAGGTTTGAACGACCATCTTTCAGCTTCTGAATAAAAATATCAGCGCCGTTTAACGTAACGTTGCCGATATTAAGTCGATTTTCAAGCAATGGAAGTACTGAAACATCCAAAGCCGCCTCATCAAACTTGACCACTTGTGCTTGCTTAAAGCCTTCCGCTGGATTTAATACTTGGGTCTTTCCAATAGAAAAGCCGAGATGAGGAAAAAAGCTCCAAGAAATGTCACCGTCGATGACCAAGTCAAAGCCTGTTTGAGCCTTAGCTTGATCGATAATAAGCGGCTTAAATTGATTCGGATTAACGAAAATGACCAGCGCTAGAATGGCAATTAAAACTGCGGCAATTGGTACAGAAAGGAATAAAAGTATTTTTTTCATGGAGATCCTTTTCAAAACAAATATATATATTTTTAATAGTTAGTATAACAAACTATCATTCGTTTAGATAAAGTAAAATCAATAAGAAAAAACTGACAAAACCATAAAAAAAGGGCTTTTTAGAAGCCCTTTTACATCTCTTAATCTTCATTAATACGGCTTGCGACCGCACCTTGTTGATTCTTATATTTAGCGTTATCGCGCTTGTTATATGGTTTTTCTGCATCGCCCGATAACACTTCAAAACTCAATGCACCAATGGGCATCATTGGCTTCAGCGCAAGTGGCAAGCGCCCTGAGTTATAGAATTCCAAAACGATTCGACCAGACCAACCTGGATCAATACGGTGTGCAGTAACATGTACCATTAAACCTAAACGCGCTAATGAA
>NZ_JBHGNY010000010.1:0-129579 GCF_053544035.1 Vibrio sp. E150_018
AAATCTAAAGGCAAAAGATTGAAATACTGAATAGACACTGCGGAGTGGTAGTTCAGTTGGTTAGAATACCGGCCTGTCACGCCGGGGGTCGCGGGTTCGAGTCCCGTCCACTCCGCCACTTTTTTAAATATTAGAAAAAGATAATTTACTTTATTAGAAATTATAAGGTAATATAAACAAAGTTTTAGGGGTGTAGCTCCAATTGGCAGAGCAGCGGATTCCAAATCCGCGTGTTGGGAGTTCGAATCTCTCCACCCCTGCCATATTAAAGGCCTTAGCAGAAATGCTGAGGCCTTTTTTAGGTCTAATGGATCTGATACAAAGGATAAGGTTCTCGTAATATAAGACTAGTCATATTGTACTTTAAGATTTAAATTCAAGTATAAATATGACTTTTATTCATATTCTCTTTGTATATTCTCAATTAAAGCAAAGCGAGATAGTGTGGTAAAGTTACGGCAATATTAGAGGAGAAAGATATGAATTCGACTATTGAAACTATGCTTAACCATCGCTCAATTCGTAAGTTTACCGAGCAATCTATCGCCTCTGAGCAATTAGAGTCTATCTTGTCTGCAGGTATCTCAGCATCATCATCTAGCTTTCTCCAAACTACCTCGATCATTCGTGTTACCGACCCTGCTAAACGTGCTGCATTGGCTGAGTTTGCCGGCGGGCAAAAATATGTTGAAACGGCAGCTGAATTTTTAGTGTTTTGTATCGATTATCAACGTCACTTTCAATTATCACCCGAAGTGAAACCAGAGTTCACTGAACTGACATTAATTGGCGCGATTGATGCCGGTATTATGGCGCAAAATACATTACTTGCTGCAGAGTCTCTAGGGTTGGGTGGTGTTTATATTGGCGGGTTACGTAATTCACCTAAAGACGTCGATGAATTGTTAGGTCTTCCGAAATATTGTGCGGTGATGTTTGGAATGTGTTTAGGTTACCCAGATCAAGATCCAAAAATTAAGCCTCGTTTACCACAGAAGGTCATGATCCATCAAGATGAATACCAACCGCTTTCAGAGCAAGCGGTCGCAGAATACGACGCTGAGACTAGTCATTATTATCAGACGCGCGGTAGTAATCAAAAATCAGGATCTTGGTCGGATCATATTAGTAATCGACTAAGCCAAGAGTCACGTCCGTTTATCCGTGATTACTTAAATTCCAAAGGGCTAGCGACGAAGTAATTCATCTTTAAACAAGTATAAAAATGGCCTGTTACATGATAAATATAGCAGGCCATTTTGTTTATAGAATTTCAATTAGCTAACAGTTGATGATTAGGCCAAGTTTTGGATAACCACAAACTTTTCAAGTAGCTGATCTTCCGTTTCTATATGCTTAGGATCGGTAATGATGCAATTGTTAATTGGGCATACCGATTGGCAGGTAGGTTTATCGTAATGTCCTTTACATTCAGTGCATAGGTTATGATCAATTTCATAAATGCTATCACCCATGCTGATTGCGCCATTTGGGCATTCGGGGTCGCACATATCACAATTGATGCACTTATCTGTAATTAATAAGGCCATATTACTTTGCTTCTGCTGTCGCGACTGAAACTGGATTACGCGTATTTTGTCCATTAGACAGATTACGCATTAATAAACCGTAGCTTAAATCTAGATCTTCCGGTACTGGGATAAATACAAAGTGTCCGTTACCTTTGGCGTCATCCACTTTTTCTGACTTACGATTTTCCATTTCTTCTAAAGTGAAGTTGATATTTCCGTTTGGTGTCATTAGCTCTAAGCTATCACCTAGCAAGAATTTATTTTTCACTTCAACTTCAGCTAAATGTCCACGGCGTTTACCAGTAAATTCACCAACAAACTGTTGAGAGTCCGATACTGAATAGCCGTAATCATAGTTTTGGTATGAATCGTGAGTATGACGACGTAAGAAGCCTTCGGTATAACCACGGTGAGCAAGGCTTTCTAGTGTACCCATTAGGCTTTCATCGAAAGGATTACCCGCTACCGCATCATCAATCGCCTTGCGATAAACTTGAGCAGTACGTGCGCAGTAATAGAAAGACTTAGTACGGCCTTCAATTTTTAATGAATGAACTCCCATTTTTGTTAAGCGTTCAACATGTTGGATCGCACGTAGATCTTTCGAGTTCATGATGTAGGTACCATGCTCATCTTCAAATGCCGCCATTTTTTCTTCAGGGCGGTGAGATTCTGACAGTAATACTACTTCATCAGTTGGTTTACCAAGGCCTAAGGTATTTTCAGGACGTTGCTCTTGAACTTCAATACCTTGTGCTTGGCTTGGATCGAATTGTTCAACGATCTGGCCAGCATCATTTTCGGTGCCTTTTTCTACTTTATATTCCCAGCGACAAGCATTCGTGCACGTTCCTTGGTTTGGATCTCGTTTGTTCATGTAGCCAGATAACAAACAACGGCCAGAGTAAGCCATACATAGCGCACCATGAACGAAAATTTCTAATTCAGTTTCTGGGCAATGTTCACGAATTTCTTCAATTTCTTCTAGAGAAAGCTCACGCGATAAAATCACACGCTCAACACCTTGAGTCGACCAGAACTTCACAGTTGCCCAGTTAACTGCATTGGCTTGAACTGATAAGTGGATTGGCATTTGAGGAAAAGCTTCACGTACCATCATGATTAAACCTGGATCCGACATGATCAACGCATCCGGCCCCATATCAACGACGGGCTTTAAGTCACGAATAAAAGTTTTAAGTTTCGAATTGTGTGGTTGGATATTACATACCACATACAATTTCTTACCTAAAGCATGCGCCTCATCGATACCGATTTGCAGGTTTTCATGATTGAATTCATTATTACGTACACGCAGGCTATAACGTGGTTGTCCCGCGTAAACCGCATCGGCACCATAAGCGAATGCATAGCGCATATTTTTTAGGCTGCCAGCAGGAGACAGTAGTTCTGGTTTAAACATAATGTATTTCTCTAGGTCTGATTTCAGGTCAGATTTATACCACCAAGCGGTATAAATTAAGGGAGCGAATTTTACGCCAAGTTAAGAAGAAAAGCGAGAAAAGCACAAAGGAAGTAGGGAATAAAAAAACAACAGTGCTTTGCGGTGTCACAAAGCTCTGTATCGTTGAGAGGAGCACATGATTAGTCGTTTTTTGGTAATCCACCTAGTGCATCAAATAGTTGTGGGAAAAATGCGTCGAATTCACTGCACATTAGAACAAAATCGGCATCAAAACGTTGCGCTTGGTCTTCACGAGGAATGTCTTCATTGGTGTCTTTTAATTCATCGTTGAACTTTAAACGTTTAATGCTTGCATCGGCCGCCAGTACAAATTCAATACGTTCCTGCCAATCAAGTGCCAGTTTTGTTACCACTTTATCGGCAGCGATATGGTTTTGAATTTCTTCTGCGCTTAGTTCTTGTTTCTTACAGCGAATGATCCCGCCTTCTTCTTGCAGAGAGTGGAATTCAGCTTCATCTAATAGTTGCAGGCCTTGTGGTAGGTCACCGGTTTTTACCCACTCGGTTAAGCTGGTTTCAATTGCAACTTCAGGAATAGCTGGCACAACGGGAAGACTTCCTAAGGTTTTGCGTAGTAGAGCTAGCGCATCTTCTGCTTTTTTACTGCTGCTTGAGTCCACCACAATAAAACCAAGTGTTGGCATGATTAAAATTGATGTGAAGTTATGACGACTAAACGCGCGTGGTAACAAGTCGATTAAGATTTCATCTTTAAGATCATCTTTTTCTTTTTTCTTAAGAGGTCGACCTTCTTGCTGCTCAAGCAGATCAATTTTATCTTGTAGAGAGTCTTTAATAACGGAGGCAGGAAGCAGTTTCTCTTCTTTTTTTGCTTTGATCAGAATGTGATCACCAGCGATGTGAGTTAATACATCTGAGTGCTTATTCAGTACACTCGTCCAACCAAACTTTTGCTTATCTTGGCTACCACAAGGCGTGAACTTAAATTCAGCGAGTTGAGATTCGAGCTTATCAACATCAAAGTTAATTTCACGATTGAAACGGTACACTAAACAATTCTTAAACCACATAACTCTCATACACTCAGTCTGGAAATTGGACGCCTATCATAGAAGATTTATTCACTTAATCAAAGTGAAGGAGAGAATTCAAAGCAGTTCTGACTTAAAGAAATGGTGCCTATGACAAAATAACCATGATTGGTTGACAGTTATATGAAAATTACTTTGCAGAAGTCACAAAACTGTCATACTTAAGACACATAATAAGTAGCAGATTAATTTTGGCTAATTTAAATTAGTAAAGTAGACGCGAAAGGATTTTTGGGTATGTCGAGAAGAATTTTGGTTGTTGAAGATGAAGCTCCTATCAGGGAAATGTTGTGCTTTGTTTTAGAACAAAAAGGGTATCAACCGGTTGAAGCTGAAGATTACGATACCGCCATTAATAAATTGTGCGAACCCTATCCGGATTTGATTTTATTAGATTGGATGTTACCAGGTGGTTCCGGTATTAATTTTATTAAACACCTTAAGCGTGAAGAGCTAACTCGAAATATTCCTGTCGTGATGCTTACTGCACGTGGTGAAGAAGAAGATAAAGTTCGCGGTTTAGAAGTGGGGGCGGATGATTACATTACCAAACCTTTTTCTCCTAAAGAACTCGTTGCTCGCTTAAAAGCGGTTATTCGTCGTGTTACACCTACAGCAGTAGAAGATGTCATTGATGTGCAAGGATTAAAACTTGATCCTGTTTCTCATCGTGTGACAGCAAATGATTCTCCACTCGACATGGGGCCGACTGAGTTTAAAATGCTACATTTCTTTATGACGCATCAAGAGCGAGTCTATAGTCGTGAACAGTTATTGAATAACGTTTGGGGTACTAATGTTTATGTTGAAGATCGTACGGTAGATGTCCATATTCGTCGCTTGAGAAAAGCGTTGGAGCAAGAGGGACATGATAAGCTTGTTCAAACTGTACGTGGTGCTGGTTACCGTTTCTCAACACGAGCTTAATTTATATTTTATCCGAATGACGGAGTATCTAACTGAATGGTTGAAAGGTTAACCAGAAAAAAGCTAGCTTGGTCGCTGGCTTTTTTTTACCTTCCGTGGCTAATAATTGGCTGGTTTTTTGGTTATATGGGCTGGCTCTTATTTGCCGCTACCGTATTACAACTCTTATGGCAATTTCATAACCAAATACGCTTATCTGAATGGCTGTGGGATGAAAAACGCTTGAGCCCACCTTCAGGTACTGGCCATTGGGAACCCGTATTTAACGGTATTTATCACTTGCAACAAAAGCAGCGTCGTCGTAGAAAAGAACTCGCTAATTTAATTCGTCGTTTTAGAAATGGTGCAGAATCCTTACCCGATGCCGTGGTGGTATTTCGCAGTGAAGGTAATATCGTTTGGTGTAATAAACTTGCACAATCGCTGCTTGGCTTTCGTTGGCCAGATGATTCAGGGCAACCGATCGCTAATTTAATTCGTACGCCTGATTTTATTAAATACCTTTCTAAGCAAGACTTTACTGAACCGCTTGAAATGCTATCTCCGCTTACGCCTGAGCGTATTTTAGAATTACGTATTGTGCCTTATACCGATGGTGAGCACTTGATGGTTGTGCGTGATGTGACGCAATTAAAACAACTAGAAGGGATGCGGAGAAATTTCTTTGCTAATGTTTCCCATGAATTAAGAACGCCAATGACGGTATTACAAGGTTATCTTGAGATGACTGAAGATCCTGAAATCTTAGCAGGACCAATGTGGTCGAAGGCACATGGTGTGATGACTGAACAATTATCTCGTATGAATGCTTTAGTCGAACAATTACTGACACTCTCTAAGATTGAAGCATCACCGATTCATGAGCTTGATGAAATTGTTAATGTTCCGGCGATGTTAGAGATTTTAGAAAAAGAAGCTATTGCATTAAGTGGCGATAATCAACATAAAATCGTGTTTGATATCGATAAGAACATGATGGTATATGGTGATGAAGATCAGCTACGCAGTGCCATTTCAAACCTTGTATATAACGCGGTTAAGTACACCCCTGCTGGGGCAGATGTACATGTTAAATGGTATGAAACATCTAATGGTGCATGTTTATCGGTTGAAGACTCTGGAGATGGTATTGAGCCTCAACATATTAACCGATTAACCGAACGTTTCTATCGAGTAGATAAAGCTCGATCTCGTGAAACAGGTGGTAGTGGGCTTGGTTTGGCGATTGCTAAGCATGCATTAAGTCATCATGAATCTTATTTAGAGATCACCAGTGAAGTCGATAAAGGTAGCTGCTTTTCGTTTGTATTGCCCAAAAAGCTTATCGCGCGCTCAACTTTATAACTTACAAAGGAAGCATATGCGTAACGCAATACTCGTTTATTTGATGGTCGCATTTTCAATGCCTTGTTTGGCAAAGGAAATCGTTAATGATGAGCTTGATAGCTATGATAAAATATCCGGAATGTCTGGAACTATTTCTTCTGTAGGTTCGGACACCCTTGCGACCTTGACCTCTGTGTGGGCGGAAGATTTTCAACGTATTTACCCTAATATTAATATGCAGCTTCAATCTTCAGGCTCATCAACGGCACCAACAGCTTTGACCGAGGGAACGTCACAACTAGGCCCAATGAGTCGCCCTATGAAAGTCAAAGAATTGGAGGCTTTTGAGCGTCAATATGGATATCCACCGATTCAATTAAAAATCGCCATTGATGCAATTGGTATTTTTGTACATAAAGATAATCCAATTGAAGGTTTGAACTTTTCACAAGTGGATGCCATTTTTTCATCCACATTAAAATGTGGGGCAACTGCGCCATTAAATAAATGGCAACAACTAGGGATAGATACCGAGTGGGCTAAGTTAGGTTTCCAACTGTTTGGTCGTAATTCGGTATCAGGCACTTATGGTTACTTTAAGCAACATGCACTGTGTAAAGGTGATTTTAAAAGGCAAGTGAATGAACAACCTGGTTCGGCTTCTGTTGTGCAATCTGTCGCCTCATCAATTAACAGCATTGGTTATTCTGGAGTGGGTTATCAAGTATCAAAAGCGAAATTGATTCCTATTGCTCTGAAAGGGCAAGATTATATTTACCCAACCAGAGATAATATTTTAGATGGTCGTTATCCACTCGCTCGTTATTTATATATTTATGTAAATAAAAATCCATTAAAGCCTCTGCCCCGGCCACAGGCTGAATTTTTAAAGTTTATCTATTCCAAACAAGGGCAGATAGGAGTAGAGAAGGATGGTTATGTTGCGTTATCACGTGAACTGGCCAATGCTCAACTGCAGAAGGTCGGCTTGCGTTAATTTATTCGAGAATTCATTAGAAAAATGATAAACGTTTTCTAAACAGCTTAGGTATAATCTCTAGCAATAAAAACAGTCTTGGAAAAGGCTGTTTTAACGATCAAAAAAGTTGTAATGGCAATCAAGGGTATATCACTTTAAAAACTGAGGTTCCAACCCGCATTGGTCCAATATTGCTGCTCTGTTTGTAAGTCGGCATGTAATAAGCGATTATTATCTAGCCAATCTTCATCTTCACAAGCCAGCTTCCATCGTTGATCTGTGCCTTCTTCATCCTTTCCACCGTTTATTGTTTCCACGGAAATAGTCAATTTAGGCAGCTCATTTTCTTCTTTTCTCTGTCCATTAACGACGATCGCTAAACGTAATATGGCAATTAAAGGCAGTATTTGTTTTTTCTTATAAATGGTTAATTCGGGCATTTCTTGCAGTTTAAGGGCTTTACGTTGAAAGCGAACTAATGCAGCAAGAACTTGTTGTTGTTCTTGGTTAAATCCCGGCATGTTGGTGTGTTGAAGGATATAAGCAGAATGGCGATGAAAGCCTTTATAGCTAATACTAAGCCCTACTTCATGTAGTAAGGCTCCCCAGGATAATAAGCTGCAAAGTCCACTTTTAGGTTTTATATCGAGTTCTGAACCTACTTGTTTTAAAAAGCGCTCTGCTTGATTGCGTACATTTTTAGCATGACTCACATCAACTTGATGTTTATCGGCAAGGTTTTCTGCGGTACGCATGCGAATATCTGAACGCTGGAATCGTTCTTCCATTTCATACATTAAACCTTCACGTAATGCACCATCGGAAAAATGCAGTTGTTTAATGCAAAACGATTCAAATATAGCTAATAAAATTGCAACACCCGCTGCAAATACAGGTTTACGTTCATCGGTTAAACCTTCGAGCTTAATATCATCAATTTGATCGAGTTTGCACAATTCTTCAACCAGTTGGTTGAGTCGTTCTAAGGTGATTATGCCATCTTCATGCCCCATACCAATGAGGACTTCTCGGATTGCTTTTATCGTACCCGAAGATCCTATTGCCGCATCCCAACCTAACTTCTTATATGGTTTACATAAGGCTTCTAACTTTTGCTGAGCCGCTAAGATAGCTTTAGAGAAATTCTTTTTGGATAATTTTCCATTGTGGAAAAACTTATTGGTATAACTGACGCAACCTAACTGCTTACTATTAAGTCGTTGAGGTTCAAAGCCTGCACCAATGATCATTTCAGTACTACCACCACCGATATCAATAACAAACTTTTTCTTCCATTCAGGTTGAGTATGAGCAACGCCTAAATAAATTAAACGCGCTTCTTCAACACCATCAATCACTTCAATTGGAAAGGGTAATATATGGCGAGCACGAGAGAGAAATATATGGGCATTATTGGCTTGGCGAAGCGTGTGTGTAGCCGCGATTCTAACGTTATCGGCATCGAAGTCTTGTATACGTTCAGCAAACATGGCGAGACAATCCAAGCCACGTTGCATTGCGGTATTGTCTAGGTTCATGTGTGAGTCCAAACCATCAGCTAACCGAACACGTTGTTTATGGCGACTGACAATTTGCAAATCATGATCAGTGACTTTGGCCACCACCATGTGAAAACTGTTTGAGCCTAAATCGATAGCGGCAATGTGCCTAATACTTAGTTCGGTTGCTAGATTCATAAATACCTATTTATTCTGTTTTTAAACGAGCCTTCCTTTCAATTTGCTTTAAATAATCATAAATAGCAATTTGTGAACGAACTTTTTTTCGGTTGCCGCGTGGTACATAGTTGTTACTCATCTCTTTATCGATACGCCTAGCTTTGACGGTATCAATAAAATGAATATTGAGAATATCGATGATCCGTTGTTTTAATCGTTGAGAGTGGATAGGAGTGGCAACTTCAATTCGATAATCTAAGTTACGTGTCATCCAGTCGGCTGAAGAAATATAAACTTTTGGATCGCCATTATTTTCAGTCACAACGACCCTAGGGTGTTCTAAAAATCGGTCGACAATACTAATAATTGAGATGTTTTCACTTACCCCAGGGATGCCAGGTACTAATGAACACATACCGCGAACGATCATGCGGATTTTAACCCCAGCATTGCTTGCACCGTATAACTTATTAACGAGGCCTTTATCGACTAGGTTGTTTACTTTTAAAGTAATACCAGCGGGGCGACCTTCTTTAGCAATGGCGATTTCATTGTCTATTAATTTATAAATTTGTTGGCGAGCATTACGTGGTGACACCATTAATTGAGTGAATTTGACTGGGCGATATGGATTTTCGATATAGCCGAAGACACTTTTCACTTCGCTGGTTAATTGTGGATCTGCAGTTAACAAAGCGAAGTCGGTATAAATTCGTGCGGTTTTTTCGTGAAAGTTACCAGTACCAATATGAGCGTAACGCTTTAATTCATCATCTTCTCTACGAGTAATCAGTAATAGTTTTGAGTGTATTTTTAATCCTGGTGCGCCGAAAATAACATGTACACCGGCATCCGTTAGTAATTTAGCCCATTCAATATTGGCTTCTTCGTCAAAACGAGCTTGCAGCTCAACCACAACAGTGACTTTCTTTTTGTTGTGTACCGCATCCATCAATGAATTCATTAGCTTTGAGTTTTTGGCAACACGATAAATATTGATTTTGATACTGATTACTTTGGGATCAAAAGATGCCTGTCGAACCAACTCGGTAATATGGTCAAAGCTGTGATACGGGTAATACAATAAAATATCTTGCGCACTGATGGCTTCAAAGTTATTTGGATAACCATCAAAATCAGCACATTTAAGTGGAGCTAACGGTTTGTTTTCTAAATAATCTCTTCCTACGTTTGGAAAGCCAGTGAAATCTTTGAAGTTATGATAACGACCACCAGGAATTAAGCTGTCATAACTACTCATATTGAGTTTTTCACATAAATATTTCAGTAGATCTTCTGGCATATCTCGTTGATAGACGAGTCGCACAGGCATAGCAGTCAGACGTTGGTTGACCCCTTCCGACATCTGCTCTAATAAACTGTGTTCAACCTCATGGCGTAAATCATATTCAGCGTCACGAGTCATGGTCATGGTGTAACAATTAAGCTCATCGTATTGAAAGAAGCCTTTGAAAATATCATCCAGACAAAAGCGAATAATATTATCAAGCAATATAATTGTTTTACGCCTCTTACCTTTTTGTTCCGGTACCATAATGAAGCGAGGGAGATGATCGGTTGGAATATCAATTAAGGCATAATTCTTTTGGTCTTGATGAATGATTTCCGCAGTAAGGTAAGAATGTTCATCCTTTAAAAAGCTCAGTACATCGGTATCTTTATTCATCAAAAAGGGAGTGATGTGAGGAAGCACTTCACGTTGGAAATATTTTCTGATCCATTTTTGTTGAGATTCTTGCAACTGTGATTCATTAACTAAGAATATGCGACGTCGAGCCATTTCAAGTATTAATTCATTATATAATTCATCAAATCTTTGATTTAGCTTTAATACTTTTGACTGCATCTTGGTTAAAAGATGTTTAGGGCTGTCGTTATTACCACTTTCTTGGCTAATTAAAATACGGCGTTTTACATCAGCAAAGCGAACTTTATAAAACTCATCTAAATTACTAGAAAAGATCCCTAAAAAACGTACACGTTCAATCAGGGGAACGGTTTTATCGGCCGCTTCTTGTAAGACTCGTTCATTAAAAGATAGCCAACTTAGTTCTTTTTCTATGTAGAGTTTCTCGGAGCTCATTTTACCATCCAGCATGTATTAGTAGAGAAGGGGAGAATGGAATCCTTTATCATATCTAATAGAGTACGTTAGTGGTTTTTTGTGACACTTTTATTTCAATGAGGCTTATATAAAGAAGCAATGGTAGTAAAATCAAGTACAAATCAAAGTATAGTAATAAAACTGTCACACAATCGACATATTATGTCATTAATCAAAAAAGGTACTGTGGAACATGGCTCAAGTCGATACTTTCTTTCAACAACGAGATAAAAGGCGATGGCTAACAGATCGCTTTGCAAGCTCGGTGATTAAACTGGGGGGGATTAGTGTTCTTATCGCTTTAGTATTACTGATTTTCTATTTGATTGTAGTCATTGCACCTATATTTTCTCCTTCAGGTATAAAGCTAAAAAGTGAATACTTACTTACCCCTGGTCAATCTATAAATAAAATACTTGCTGTTGGTGTCGATGATGATGGTAGTACGGTTTTTCGTTTTACTGATGATGGGAAATTAGTTTTTTCTACACTCAACCCATCTTTAAATTCCTCTGTTAACACTAGTCAAAAGGTCGATCCGTTATTGGTGAGCCAAATTGTTGAGCACCCGGTAGCCTTTAAGGCAGCTGAAATCAGTTCTCGTTGGTATGCTTATGCCGATAACCAAGGAAGAATCTATGCGGTTCAACCCAAGTTTACGACTGTGTTTACCTCTGATGGTCGTCAGTCTTCTCCCAGCTTTAGTTCTTTTGCCGATAATCCAGTCTCCCTTGATCGTGATGGGGTCGCGATTCGCCAGTTTGATTTTTCTATACAGGCGAAACAGGCGACCTTTGTTGGTATTAATCAGCATGGTGAGTGGCGCGCTATTGGTTATCAAAATACTTCTCAATTTGGGGATGTTGAATCACACTGGCAAAGCTCTTCATTGAATCTACCCAGTTTATCTCCTAATGTGAAAGATTTTGTACTCACACAAGATGGGCAGACCTTATATGTGCTATATCCTGATTCGATCAGTGTTTTAAAGCGTAATGATGCAGGTTTTCTATTGCGGGAAAGTGTCGCTTTAGTGAGTACTTCTATTAAGAAAGATACTCAAAAAGAAAAGGCGCCATCGGTACAAGGCGTTAAGCTGGATTTACTTTCTGGGGCTTATTCCGTTTTAGTTACTCAATCGGATGGTACGGTTTCTCAATGGTTTGATGTATTGAAAGAAGGAAAGCGACAGTTTACTCACATTCGTGATTTTGATTCAGGTAACAAGATCAAAACGGCTTTTGTTTTGCCAGACTTTTATCGTAAAGGTTTCTTTTTGTTTGATGAAATGGGGCGAGTCAATAATTTTTATACAACTTCAGATGATAAAGTATTCTCGAAAAAAATTGCTCAAACATTACCTATAGCTGCGGCGACCTCATCCAATGAGCAATTTTTAATTACCGCTTTTCAAGACAAACTATCGCTATTTAAGGTTGATAATCCTCATCCTGATATTTCGTTTACCTCTTTATGGAAAAAGGTATGGTATGAGGGATACCCTGAACCTGAGTTTATTTGGCAATCTACAGCTGCTAGCAATGATTTTGAAGTGAAGTTTAGTCTGGTTCCTATCGCCTTTGGTACTTTAAAATCAGCATTATTTGCCATGATCTTTGCTGTGCCAATTTCTATTTGTGGTGCGGTTTATACGGCGTACTTTATGACACCAAAAATGCGCCGTTACGTAAAACCGACTATTGAGTTAATGGAAGCTTTGCCTACGGTGATTATTGGTTTTCTAGCGGGCTTATGGTTAGCCCCAATTGTTGAGTTAAATTTACTCAATACCATCTTGTTTATCGTGTTGTCACCTGTGGTGATTTTACTCGCAGCACTATTGTGGCAAGCAATGAGGAAATTTACTGGGATAGGTGAATATCAAGGTTGGATAGCGTTATTTCTAGTGCCTGTGATTATCGGTTTTGCTTGGTTGGTATTCAGCTATGGCCACTACCTTGAACATTGGTTGTTTGGTGGTGATGTTCGATTATTTATGTCCAATATGGGTATCGACTTCGATCAAAGAAATGCATTAATTGTTGGTTTTGCAATGGGTTTTGCGGTAATACCAACCATTTTTACCATTGCGGAAGATGCTATATTCTCCGTACCAAAACATTTATCCGATGGTGCTAGTGCACTTGGTGCGACGCCTTGGCAATGTTTAACTACCGTAGTGTTAGTCACTGCATCTCCCGGGATATTTTCAGCGGTGATGATGGGACTAGGGCGCGCGGTTGGTGAAACCATGATTGTACTGATGGCAACCGGTAATACTCCTGTGATGGATTGGAATATATTTGAAGGCATGCGTACTTTATCGGCCAATATTGCGATTGAGATGCCGGAATCAGAAGTCGGCAGTTCTCATTTCAGATTGTTGTTTTTATCGGCTTTCTTATTGTTTATTTTTACCTTTGTCGTCAACTCGATAGCAGAGCTAATCCGCCAACGTTTAAGGGATAAGTACAGTGCTTTATAGTTCATCGACAAAAGGTGGCTTGATATTTGGAGTGATACTTGGATTAAGAGGTCTGCCATGTTAAGCCGTTATCAATTTATTTGGATCAAATCTGGCAATCCTTGGGTATGGCTGACGGCTGGCGCGGTGAGTATTAGCCTTATTTCAGTATTAGGCTTACTGTTATTAATTGGCTGGAAGGGGCTGGTGTACTTTTGGCCTGCACCTTTATATCAATGGCAAGATGAGCATGGGCAGCGCTTGATAGGTCAGATTTATCAGCAAAGTTATGTTTCTCTTGATCAGCTATCAAATCAAGATAGGACGTGGCCAGACTCTGTATTGCAATCAGGGCAAGCACAGCGATTATCGATCAAGGTGGCTAACCGTGATATTTATCCGCGAGATTTTATTTCGGTATTATCAATAGATTTATATCATCAAGATACGCCTCGAGATCTTGCTGTTTTTGAGCGTACACATTCCGGGGACTTTTTTGGTCAACCCATATCATTTGAAAGCGAAGGCCAAGTTTATAAAAACTCATTACCTAAGCGCATTGCGATTGCGATACAAAATGCGGATGCGGTTCGAGAGAAAATTGATCATATTTTACAAAATGAGCTACAAGTTGTGACTCAACAACTTAATAAGTTACGTATTGAGAGGCTATTAAAGCAGAAAAAAGGCAAAGTGGCAGTCGTTAATCTTAAAACCTTAGATCAACGACAAGATGCGTTAGAATCTAAGTTTACTTTGGCTGAAAGTAAGATTTTAGCATTGCAGGAACAACTATCATCAGCACGAGTGCTAGTGAAAGATATGAAAGGTGAGATTATTTCTTTACCTTTAGACTCAATATTAGATGTTTGGTACCCCAACGCAATGAGTTGGGGAGAAAAGGCTCATCATTGGGTTAAACAAGTTGGGAAGTTTTTACTCGATAATCCAAGAGAGTCGAATTCAGAGGGAGGTGTCTTTCCGGCTATTTTCGGTACAGTATTATTAGTGATTATCATGTCGGTGGTGGTGATGCCACTTGGTGTTATTGCTGCAGTTTATCTGCATGAGTACGCCGGAAATACCATGCTTACACGATTGATTCGAATCTCAGTAGTTAATCTCGCTGGTGTACCATCGATTGTCTATGGCGTGTTTGGTCTAGGTTTCTTTGTCTATACTATAGGTAATTCGATTGATGAGTTGTTCTATTCTGATACCTTACCTACGCCGACGTTTGGTACTCCTGGTTTGCTATGGTCTGCGATGACGTTAGCAATATTAACTTTACCCGTAGTGATTGTTGCTACAGAAGAAGGATTAGCTCGGGTCCCAAACTCAGTTCGACATGGCTCTTATGCTCTAGGAGCAACTAAGTTCGAAATGCTATGGCGAACCGTGTTGCCTATGGTTAGTCCAGCAATTATGACGGGTTTAATTCTTGCGGTTGCAAGGGCGGCAGGAGAAGTGGCCCCTTTGATGCTGGTAGGGGTTGTGAAGTTGGCTTCTAATTTACCAGTTGATGGTAATTTCCCATTCCTACACTTAGAAAGAAAATTTATGCATCTTGGTTTTCACGTTTATGATGTGGGTTTCCAAACGCCGAATATTGAAGCGGCAAGGCCATTGGTATTTGCGACGTCATTTTTATTGATCACAGTAGTCGTCGGTCTCAATATTACTGCAATCATGATCCGTAATAATTTACGCGAAAAGTTTAAGATATTAGGAAACGATTAATATGCTTTCGATTCATTCGGCGCTTGGGTATCCTGAACCTTTAGATGTTCATAACTTAACTGAAAAACAAACGGCGATTTCTATTGATGGCTTGGACTTGTTTTACCATAAAACTCAAGCCTTAAAAGATATTAGTATGCGTATTCCTAAAGGCCAGGTGACGGCTTTTATCGGACCTTCTGGTTGTGGTAAATCGACCTTGTTGCGCTGTATCAACCGTATGAATGACTTGGTAGATGGTTGCCGAGTGGAAGGCGAAGTTCTTTTAAATGGTAATAATATTTATCACCCTAATGTCGATGTCGCGAGCTTACGTCGACGAGTGGGGATGGTATTCCAACGTCCTAACCCTTTCCCTAAATCAATTTATGAGAATGTGGTGTATGGGTTACGTTTGCAAGGGATCAAAGATTCTCGTTCTTTAGATGATGCTGTTGAGCGTTCATTACGAGCGGCGGCCTTATGGACTGAAGTCAAAGATCGCCTACATGAAAGTGCTTTTGGATTATCTGGTGGTCAGCAGCAACGTTTAGTGATAGCTCGCGCCATCGCCATTGAGCCTGAAGTCTTATTACTCGATGAACCGACATCTGCTTTAGATCCGATTTCGACATTGACGATTGAGGAGCTGATCTCGGAATTAAAAACCAAATACACAGTGGTGATTGTTACACATAATATGCAGCAAGCTGCGCGAGTAAGTGATCATACCGCTTTTGTGCACATGGGACAGCTGGTGGAGTATAGCGATACCGATTCAATTTTTACTTCGCCAAGAATGAAGAAAACTGAAGATTACATTACTGGACGATACGGTTAATCTATTGTCAGTAAATAAGTGATGGTAAATAAGGATTTAAAATAGCATGCAACTTGGTCGTCATATTTCAGGGCAGTTTAATGTCGAACTTGAATCCATTCGTACTCACGTATTAGCGATGGGTGGCTTAGTTGAAGAGCAACTTTCTCTGGCATTACATGCGCTGTATAAACGCGATTCTCAATTAGCCACTAAGGTTAAGCGTAATGATGACAAAGTGAATCAAATGGAAGTGGCGATTGATGAAGCTTGTACACGCATTATTGCCAAAAGGCAACCAACCGCAAAAGATTTACGTTTGGTGATGGCGATCATTAAAACTATTTCCGATCTGGAACGAATTGGTGATGTCGCGACTAAATTAAGTTATGTCGCACAAGAAGCATTTGCACCGAAACAAGAAACTTTGATTGTTTCAGTCGAAGCGTTTGGTCGCATGGCGGTCAATATGTTACATCAAGTGTTAGATGCTTATGCTCGCATGGATGTTCAAGCCGCAGCGGCGGTATATCGTATGGATGATCAGTTAGATGCAGAACATAAAAAAGTTCAGCAGCAGATGATCAATTTTATGATGCAAGACCCTAGTTCAGTACCCAAAGTGATGCAAATAGTTGCCTGCGCTCAATCGATAGAAAGGGTCGGTGATCGTTGCCAGAACATCTGTGAATACATCATTTACTTCGTACAAGGTAAAGATGTTCGTCATGATAAGGATTATTTAGAATCTTTAATGTAAGGTAAATAGTTAGCTTTTCATTGTGAAAATGGCGACCAATTGAGGTCGCCATTTTTATTCAATTGCTATTAAATGCCTGTTTTTAAATGTCTACTTTTCAAAAGCACTGGATGGTTTGCTTCACCGCTTGAATGATTTGTTTACTGGTTACCGGAATTGCAAAATCATCGATTGAATCTGAACCCATTTTTGCGCTATCAGCGTGCAGTTTCATGTGACTAGGGCGAGTAGTTTTTCCTGAAAGGTGAATCTCGTGAATGCCAGTTTGCTTGATTATTTGCGCTGCATTATCAATGTTGACACCTGCGCCAGCCATAATCGAAAATCGCCCTTGAGCTTGTTCAACCATTTCCGCGATAACGTTAATACCTTGTTCTGCGGTACTTGCCAGCCCTGACGTTAATATGCGCTCACAACCTAGTTCTGCAATATCTTCTAATGCTTGTTTAGGATCTCGACATTGATCAATCGCTCGGTGAAAAGTCACGCCCATACCTGAAGCCGCTTCGATAAGACGCTGACATATTGCTTTATTTACCTCACCTTCTTCGGTAAGTGCACCAATTACAATGCCTTGCAAGCCCGCTTGTTTAGCGCAAAGCACATCTTCTAACATCGATTCAACATCTTGCTCGCTATACAGAAAGTCACCTTGGCGAGGGCGAATCATGGCGTAAACCGGGACACTTGAGTATTGCGCGGCTTTCTTCATAAAACCATAGCTAGGAGTTAAGCCACCTAACGCAAGGGATGAACATAGTTCAATACGAGTCGCACCACCTTCAATCGCAAGGTGTAGGGATTCTAAATTATCAATACAGACTTCTAATTCAATGGTCATGATAAGCTCTAAGCTAAAAAGTGATGGTGTATTGTAAAACAAAAAAAGCCCCGCACAATGGCGGGGCTCAATAAACCGTTTAGGCTAAATTATTTTTTGCCTAGGTCATCTGAGTGCTCAGATAGGAACGAAGCAACACCTTTTGGAGATGCGTCCATACCTGCTTTACCTTCTTCCCACTGTGCTGGGCAAACTTCACCGTGTTTTTGGTGGAAGTTTAGTGCGTCAACCATACGCAGCATTTCATCAATGTTACGACCTAGAGGAAGATCGTTAACCACTTGGTGACGTACAAGACCATCTTCGTCGATTAGGAAAGAACCACGGAAAGCAACGCCTGCTTCTGGGTGCTCAACATCGTATGCTTTAACGATTTCGTGTTTAACGTCAGCAACTAGAGGGTATTTAACTTGACCGATACCGCCGTCAGCGATAGCAGTGTTACGCCATGCGTTGTGTGAGAATTGTGAATCGATAGAAACACCGATTACTTCAACACCTTTAGCTTGGAAATCTTCGAAACGCTTGTCGAAAGCGATTAGCTCTGATGGGCAAACGAATGTGAAGTCTAGAGGGTAGAAGAAAACAACGGCTTTCTTGCCTTTAGTGAATTCTGCAAAGTTGAATGTATCAACAATTTCACCGTTACCTAGAACTGCTGCTGCTGTGAAATCTGGGGCTTGACGACCTACTAGTACCATTTTATTGCTCCTAAATTTTTCTTTGATATAAAAATCAATACTCAAACTTCTGTGTCTGAGTTTTGTTTCAACGCGACAAACTATAGTACAAGTTGTAGTATGAAAAAAAGCGAAATAAACCGATTAACCTTATCGAAAAAAGCGATTATCTTTAATTTGTGATCGCAGCATGATTTCACGACAACTTCATCGAAATTTAATATGACTAAATGGCCAAGTTTAAAACAGCTACATTATCTGGTGACGCTTTATGAAACACGTCACTTTAGCGAAGCGGCAGAGCGTTGCTTTGTTAGTCAATCGACTTTGAGTAAAGGTATTCAAAATTTAGAATCCTTAATTGGTTGCCCACTTTACGAAAAAAAAGATAAAAAGAGCCCGCTGGTTTTTACTTTGGCAGGTAAGCAAGTGGTGAAGCAAGGACGGGACCTCTTAGCCAAAAGCCAAGATCTACTTGAATTAGGATCGTTGTGTCAGGGTCATACGATGCAAGGTCAATTAAGAGTTGGCTGCATTCCTACCATTGCACCGTTTTTACTGGGAGGATTGGTACAGGAAGTTAATCAACGCTTTCCGCAACTGACTTTATTATTACGTGAAGATACTACGACCAATTTATTAAAAGCTTTGCGTAATGGTGATTTGGATGTGTTGATCTTGGCGATGCCGATGGAAATTGATGGAATGGAATGTAGAATCGTTGGCCAAGACCCGTTTCGTATGATCATCAGCCGAGAGCAGGCCGGTTCGATCCGCATTCCTCTGCGTTATGATGATCTTCCGGATGAATCGGTGTTCTTGCTTGAAAATGAACATTGCTTAACTGAGCACGCGGTGTCGGCATGTAAATTAACCAAGAAAGAAAAAATTAACCCATTTTCCGCCACTAGTTTGCATACTTTAGTGCAAATGGTGGCCAATGGATTAGGCACGACTTTTATTCCTCAAATGGCGATTAACCACGGTTTAGTGGATAACCAAAACATTGTTATAATTGAGCCTCCGGAGAAAAGTGCTCACCGTCAAATTGGTTTGATTTGGCGACCAAGCTCAAATCGTACGACGACCTTTGAAACATTAGCCAATGTAGTAGAAGGTTTACTTTGATTCAATGAGCATCAAACTCTATACTAGCGCCAGATTTTTACACCGCTAATATCCAAATTGAATAATTGTTTAGCCTTAAAAAAGTGACCCTTCATGCAAGTATCTGATTTTGACTTCGAACTACCCGATGAGCTGATCGCTCGTTACCCTCAGCCACAGCGTACAGCAAGCCGACTATTACAGTTAGATGGCAATAGTGGTGATCTAACGGATGGGAAGTTTACCGATGTGTTGGATCTCGTTCAGCCGGGTGACTTAGTGGTATTCAATAATACTCGTGTTATTCCTGCTCGTGTGTTTGGACGTAAAGAGTCAGGCGGTAAAATTGAAGTATTAGTCGAGCGTGTATTGGATGAACATTCGATTCTTGCTCATGTCCGTGCGTCAAAATCCCCGAAGCCAGGAAATGCACTATTTTTAGGTGAAAATGACGAATATCAAGCCACCATGGTTGCGCGTCATGATGCATTATTTGAGATTCATTTTGATCATGAAAAAGGCGTGTTTGATATTTTAAATGAAATCGGCCACATGCCACTCCCGCCTTACATCGATCGCCCTGATGAAGATACCGATAAAGAGCGTTATCAAACCGTCTATAATCAAAAGCCAGGTGCGGTTGCCGCGCCAACCGCCGGATTGCATTTTGATAATGAACTTTTAGAGAAAATTAAAGCCAAAGGTGTCGAGTTTGCGTATGTGACTCTACATGTTGGTGCTGGTACTTTTCAGCCAGTTCGTGTCGATGATATTAACGACCACCACATGCATTCTGAATATGTGGAAGTGCCACAAGATGTGGTTGACGCTATTAACGCGACTAAAACTCGTGGTGGACGAATTGTTGCCGTAGGAACAACTTCGGTGCGTTCATTAGAAAGTGCAGCGCAAAATGCTAAGCAAAAAGGCACCGAGCTTGTCCCATTTTTTGGTGATACAGAAATTTTCATTTACCCAGGTTATGAATATCAATTAGTTGACGTACTTATCACTAATTTTCATTTGCCTGAGTCTACTTTGATTATGTTAGTGAGTGCTTTTGCTGGCTATGAGCATGTGATGAACGCTTATCAACATGCTGTAAATAAAGAATATCGCTTCTTCAGTTATGGTGATGCGATGTTTGTTACAAAGCGAGACTCGTAAGCTCGAATCTCGTTACTCGATATACGAGGCTCGATAGACGAGCCTCGATTTTTCGTTGGACTGTTTATCCGACATTTTGGAGGCTTCGTGAAATACGAACTAATTAAAAAAGACGGCGTCGCTCGTCGTGGACGCTTAACCTTTAAGCGTGGATCGGTTGAAACCCCTGCATTTATGCCGGTGGGTACTTATGGTACTGTTAAAGGTATGACGCCAGAAGAAGTGAAAGATACTGGTGCGGAAATTTTGTTGGGTAACACTTTCCACTTATGGCTTCGTCCTGGTCAAGAGATCATGAAATTACATGGTGATTTGCATGACTTCATGAACTGGCAAGGCCCTATTTTGACCGATTCAGGCGGCTTCCAAGTATTTAGCTTAGGTAAAATGCGCAAAATTACCGAAGAAGGCGTGCACTTTCGCAATCCTGTAAATGGTGATCGAATTTTTATGGACGCAGAAAAGTCGATGGAAATTCAAAAAGATCTAGGCTCTGACATCGTAATGATTTTCGATGAATGTACGCCATATCCTGCTACCTATGAAGAAGCGCGTAAGTCGATGGAAATGTCATTACGCTGGGCACAACGTAGTCGTGACCATTTCGATAAGCTTGAAAATCCAAATTCTCTATTCGGAATCGTTCAAGGTGGTGTGTACGGTGATTTACGTGACGTTTCAGTCAAAGGCTTAACGGAAATTGGCTTTGATGGTTACGCGGTGGGTGGTCTTGCGGTAGGTGAACCGAAAGAAGATATGCACCACATGTTAGAGCATACTTGCCCACAACTACCGGAAGACAAACCTCGTTACTTAATGGGAGTTGGCAAACCGGAAGATTTAGTTGAAGGTGTACGTCGTGGTATTGATATGTTCGACTGTGTGATGCCAACTCGAAATGCGCGTAACGGGCATCTGTTTGTAACAGGTGGCGTAATTAAGATTCGTAATGCGTCACATAAAACGGATACATCACCGCTTGATCCACAGTGTGATTGTTACACTTGTAAAAATTACTCAAAGTCTTATTTACATCATCTTGATCGTTGTAACGAGATTTTAGGTGCGCGTTTAAACACTATTCATAATCTTCGTTATTATCAACGTTTAATGGCAAGCATTCGCCTTGCAATTGATGAAGATCGTTTTGAAGAATTTGTACAAGAGTTTTATGCTCGTCGTGATCGAGAAGTACCACCACTACAAAAAGAACTACGAATGAGTGATTCATCACAATAACATCGTATTTTAAGTGAGGTAAGCGGCTCTTTGCCTTGAAAAAAGTAGAGAGCACCCCAATCTAAAACCAAATTATCAAAATCAGAAAAAGGAAATGTTTTAATGAGCTTATTTATTTCAGAAGCACACGCTGCAAGTGCTGGCCCAACTGGCGGTGGTATGGAAATGTTCATCATGCTTGGTATGTTTGCGTTGATCTTTTATTTTATGATCTACCGCCCTCAAGCAAAACGAGTAAAAGAGCATAAAAACTTAATGGCTGCGATGTCAAAGGGTGATGAAGTGATTACTGGTGGTGGCCTTGTAGGTAAAATCGTTAAGATTTCTGACGATAACGACTACATCCTACTAGCTTTAAATGAAAACAATGAAGTAACAATCAAGAAAGATTTCGTTACGGCTGTGCTACCTAAGGGTACACTTAAATCTCTTTAATTATAGTTAGCTATAAAAGCTAAAGGATACCCGCTGTGCTAAACCGTTACCCGTTATGGAAGTATCTGATGGTGGCTACTGCCATCTTAATCAGCGCGCTCTATGCCCTTCCAAATATTTACGGTGAAGATCCTGCGGTACAAGTCACTGGGGCGCGCGGCGCCTCAGTTGACATGTCTACACTGGATTCTATTAATACCGTATTAAAAGAAAACGATCTTGAAACACAGTCTGTTGCACTAGAAAATGGTTCTGTTCTCATTCGTTTCAAAGATACTGACTCTCAAATCAGTGCTCGCGATGTAATCAGCCAATCTATGGGTAAAGATTATATCGTTGCGTTAAACCTTGCCCCAGCGACACCGAACTGGCTTGACTCAATCGGTGCTACCCCAATGAAGCTTGGCCTTGATTTACGTGGTGGCGTTCACTTCTTAATGGAAGTGGATATGGATGCTGCGATGGAAAAACTCGTTGGCCAACAAGAAGAATCTTTCCGTAGTGATCTTCGTGATGAACGTATTCGCTACCGTGCTATTCGACCTTCAGGTAAAGATGCTGTTGAAGTGGTTTTACGTAATGAAGAACAGCTTGATCAAGCGAAAAGTATTCTTTCCGATAAGTATCGCGATATGGTGTTTATTGAAGGTAAAAACAATACATTGATCGCTAAGTTTAATGAAGCTCGCTTACTTGAAATCCGTAACTACGCGGTTGAGCAAAATATTACGATTTTACGTAACCGTGTTAATGAACTAGGTGTTGCTGAACCACTTGTTCAACGTCAAGGTGCAAGCCGCATTGTCGTTGAATTACCAGGTGTTCAAGACACTGCGCGTGCTAAAGAAATTCTTGGTGCCACCGCAACGCTTGAATTCCGTCAGGTTGATGATAAAGCTGATTTGGCTGCCGCTGCCGCAGGTCGTGTACCAGCGGGTAGTGAAGTTAAATTTGATAAAGATGGCCGTCCGGCTGTACTGAAAAAGCGTGTAATTCTTGGCGGTTCAAGTATTACTGATGCAAGCTCTAGTACCGATGAGTATGGTCGCCCTCAAGTAAATATTTCTCTTGATAGCGAAGGCGGCAATAAAATGGCTGACTTCTCGAAGAAAAATATTGGCAAGTTAATGGCGACAGTCTTTACAGAATATAAAGACAGCGGTAAACGTACACCAGAAGGTAAAGTGGTATTGGCTAAACACGAAGAAGTGATTAACCAAGCAACCATCCAATCTGCTCTAGGCCGTAGCTTCCGTATTACTGGTATTGATTCAGCAGCTGAAGCGCATAACTTAGCACTATTATTACGTGCTGGTGCTTTGATTGCACCTATTTCAATTGTAGAAGAACGCACCATTGGTCCATCAATGGGGCAACAAAATATTGATAAAGGTATTCAAGCTTGTGTTTGGGGTATGGTGGCAGTAATGCTATTTACTCTGATCTATTACCGTCGATTTGGCTTTATTGCCAATATGGCATTAATGGCTAACTTAGTGTTAATTATTGGTGTGATGTCGTTGATTCCTGGGGCAACAATGACCCTGCCGGGTATTGCTGGTATCGTATTAACAGTTGGTATGGCAGTGGATGCGAACGTTCTTATCTTTGAGCGGATACGTGAAGAGCTAAAAGAAGGGCGTAGTCCTCAACAAGCGATCCACCAAGGTTATGCTAATGCCTTTAGTACCATTGCAGATGCAAACATTACCACGCTTATCACAGCAATTATTCTATTTGCAGTGGGGACTGGTGCGATTAAAGGCTTTGCGGTTACTCTGTCTATCGGTATTTTAACGTCTATGTTTACCGCTATCATTGGCACACGTTGTGTGGTTAACCTGATGTATGGCGGCAAACGTAATATCAAGAAATTGTCGATCTAAGGAAGAGTCATGTTTCAAATATTGAAAGCTAACAAAGCGATCGACTTTATGAGTTGGTCTAAGTTTGCCTTTGTGTTCTCTGGACTAATGATCGCAGCATCTTTGTTTACCATTTCAACTAAATGGTTTAACTGGGGGCTAGATTTTACCGGTGGTACTTTGATTGAGGTGTCATTTGAACATCCAGCCAACCTGCCGGTGCTACGTGAATCACTAGCTAAAGATGGCTTTGCCGATGCTACTGTTCAAAATTTTGGTTCTGCGCATGATGTGATGGTGCGTATGCGTCCACGGGAAGATGCAAAAGGTGAAGTCATTGGTAACCAAGTCCTTGAATCATTAAAACAAGGTACTGGTGATCAAGTAACACTTAAGCGTATTGAATTCGTTGGACCTAACGTTGGCGATGAGTTAGCCGAAGCGGGGGGGTTAGCGATTCTGATTTCTCTCCTTTGTATCTTAATGTATGTATCGATGCGTTTTGAGTGGCGTTTGTCTGCGGGGGCGGTATTATCACTCGCACACGATGTCACCATTACTCTCGGTATCTTCTCATTGCTACAAATTGAGATTGATTTGACCATCGTGGCAGCCTTGTTGACGGTAGTCGGTTACTCACTTAACGATACCATCGTAGTATTTGACCGTATCCGTGAGAACTTTCGTAAGATGCGTAATGGTCTACCGGGCGATATCATGAACTATTCAATCACTCAGACATTGAGCCGTACTTTGATTACATCTGGTACCACTTTGTTTGTGGTTATTGCTTTGTTCACTCAAGGTGGGGCGAATATTCACGGTTTTGCACTAGCATTATTGCTTGGTATTACTGTAGGTACTTACTCGTCAATTTACGTAGCTTCTGCACTAGCATTGAAACTAGGCTTAACACGTGAGCACTTGATGCCAACACAAGTTGAGAAAGAAGGTGCTGATCAAGAGTCAATGCTCCCTTAATTGGATATCAGCTCAAAAACAAAGGCTTTGGATTTTGGTTCAAAGCCTTTTTTATATTGAGTAACGCACAAACAAAAACGCCCGCAGAATATCAGCGGGCGTTTCTTCTATTCAATAGATATCCATCAAAGGATGAATTATTTCATCATACCTTCGTTAGAATGTTCACGAACGTGTTTTAAGATATGTTTCACACCACGTGCACTTGAAGCAACTAAGTTACCAGAAGCTAAGTAGTTAGTACCGCCAGCAAAATCAGTTAAGATAGCACCTGCTTCACGAGCGATAAGTTCACCTGCTGCGATATCCCAAGGCTTCAAGCCAAGTTCAAAGTAACCATCAACACGACCAGATGCTAAGTAACATAAATCTAGAGCTGCAGAACCAGTACGACGGAAGTCTGAACATTCTGTGAATAGGCCACCAACGATTTTTACGAAGCTTTCAGCGTGTTGTTTTTGTTTAAATGGGAAGCCAGTAGCAAGAATAGCACCATTCAAATCTTTAATAGGGTTAATACGTAGACGAGCGTTGTTTAACTGTGCGCCAGAACCACGTTGAGCGGTAAATAGCTCATTACGAATTGGATCGTAAACACAAGCAACTTCAGTTTTACCGCGCATACGTACAGCAATTGATACTGAGAAGTGAGGGAAACCTTTTACAAAGTTATTAGTGCCATCCAGTGGGTCAATGATCCATTGAACATCAGTATCTTTACCTTCGATAGAACCACCTTCTTCACCTACGATGCAGTGATCAGGGTAAGACTTCTTGATAGTATCGATAATCAGTTGTTCTGCTTCTTTGTCGACGTTTGTGACAAAGTCGTTCTGACCTTTTTGAGTAGATTCAATCTTGTCAGTATTTTCTAATGATTTTGCAATATGGTTGCCAGCCATTCGTGCAGCACGAATAGCGATATTTAGCATAGGATGCATATAATTTTCCCAACGGATGTTAAAGAACGAAAAAAGCGGCGTGCAGTATACCAGAGTTTCTTTAAATAGAAAGCGTCTATTTTTTGTTCACTCGTAAATTGTCTCGATTAAGGTTGCATTTATTTGGTTTGGAATATGGTATTATTCAGTGAATTTTCACTATGACGAAGACTGCAATGTTAGACAACGTAAAAGTAATTTTAGTCGGTACCTCACATTCTGGGAATATAGGTTCTGCGGCAAGAGCAATGAAGGTGATGGGGCTAACCGAATTAGTCTTAGTGGCACCACAGTGTCAAGTTGATGAACAGACACTTTCTTTAGCATCTGGTGCTGGTGATGTAGCGGAAAATGCTCGCATTGTAGAAAGCTTAGATGAAGCTGTGTCAGACTGCGCATTAGTGGTTGGATCAAGTGCTCGTTCTCGTACGCTTGAATGGCCAATGCTTGAACCTCGTGAGTGTGGTGAAAAATTTATTCAAGAAGCTGAAAAAGGCAAAGTCGCTTTAGTGTTTGGTCGTGAAAGAACCGGGCTAACCAATGAAGAACTACAAAAGTGTCATTATCATGTTTGTATTCCGGCAAACCCTGAATATAGCTCGCTTAATTTAGCGATGGCAGTACAAACTTTAAGCTATGAGATCCGTATGGCTTGGCTTAACAAACAAGCAGGGCAATATCCAGAAGCCGTCGCTGAAGAATACCCAAGACATAAAGAATTGGAATTATTTTATCAACACCTTGAAAACACTATCTTGAATACCCAATTTATCTCTCAAGGTAAGCCAAATTTGGTGATGAATAAATTACGTCGCCTGTTTAGTCGTGCACGTCCTGAAATCCAAGAATTAAACATGTTAAGAGGTATTCTAACCTCGATTGAAAAGTCTATTCCTGAGAAAAAATAGTTACTTATAAATACCCGACTAAAATGGTCAAATGAATACTTGACCATTTTAGTCAGGTATGAAATCATAGTTCCCATATACTTACTGTGGGTACGGTGCATATGAGACTTACATCAAAAGGAAGATACGCGGTAACAGCAATGTTGGATGTAGCTTTACATTCAAATCAAGGGCCTGTGCCGTTAGCGGATATTTCGGAACGCCAAGGGATTTCACTATCTTACTTGGAGCAACTTTTTTCACGATTACGTAAAGCTGGATTAGTAGCGAGCGTACGTGGTCCAGGTGGTGGTTACCGCCTAGGTATCGAAGCGGATCAGATCGCAGTCGGTACTGTGATTTCAGCCGTTGATGAATCGGTTGATGCAACAAAATGTCAAGGTAAAGGCGATTGCCAAGGTGGCGTACGCTGCTTAACTCACACCCTGTGGCATGATTTAAGTGCTCGCATTAGTGAGTTCTTAGATGGTATTACGCTTGGTGAACTTATGATGAACAATGAAGTTCTTGATATCACCGAACGCCAGAATATAGAACTAATAGTGAATAACAGCTTTGGTAATAAAAATTACACTTCAGAAAAGAGTGATAAAGCGGGCACTGTTGGTATGAATGCTCATCTTTAACGTGAGCGAAAAGTTTTTACATTGGAGTAAAGAATGAAACTGCCTATTTATTTTGACTATTCAGCGACATGTCCGGTTGACCAACGTGTGGCGGAAAAAATGGTTCAATTTATGACGATGGATGGCACCTTTGGTAATCCTGCATCACGTTCTCACCGATTTGGTTGGCAGGCAGAAGAAGCGGTTGATCATGCTCGTGAGCAAATTGCAGACATCTTAAATGCAGACCCACGTGAAATTGTATTTACTTCTGGTGCGACAGAATCAGATAACCTTGCGATTAAAGGTGCTGCGCACTTTTATGGTAAGCAAGGCAAACATATCATCACTTGTAAAACTGAGCATAAAGCTGTACTAGACCCATGTCGTCAGCTAGAGCGTGAAGGTTATGAAGTGACTTATCTTGAGCCGGAAAGTACTGGCTTAATTGATATTGAGAAGTTTAAAGCAGCACTACGTGAAGATACGGTTTTAGTTTCTATCATGCACGTCAACAATGAAATCGGTGTGATTCAAGATATCGAAGCGATTGGTGAATTATGTCGTGCAAACAAAACGATCTTTCATGTCGATGCAGCACAATCAGCAGGTAAACTACCTATTGATACCAAAGCATTAAAAGTTGATTTACTCTCTTTATCGGCGCATAAAATTTATGGCCCTAAAGGTATCGGTGCACTTTATATTCGCCGTAAACCGCGTATTCGTTTAGAAGCACAAATGCATGGTGGTGGTCATGAACGTGGTTTCCGTTCTGGTACTCTAGCAACTCATCAAATTGTTGGTATGGGTGAAGCTTTTGCTGTTGCTAAACAAGATATGCAAAAAGATTACGACCATGCATTAGCACTGCGTAATCGCTTGTTAGATGGCATCAAAGATATGGAAGCTGTGACAATTAATGGCGATCTTGAGCAACGTCTACCACACAACTTAAATGTAAGCTTTGCATTTGTTGAAGGTGAATCATTATTGATGGCACTAAAAGATCTTGCGGTATCTTCGGGTTCTGCATGTACATCTGCCAGCCTTGAGCCTTCGTACGTATTACGTGCACTAGGGCTAGATGATGAATTAGCACACAGCTCAGTTCGTTTCTCTTTTGGTCGTTTTACGACAGAAGAAGAAATTGACTATGCCGTTAAACAAATTCGTGTAGCAGTAGACAAACTCCGTGACATGTCACCATTATGGGACATGTACAAAGAAGGGATTGATTTGAACACCGTTGAGTGGGCTCATCATTAATCTCAAGGAAGTAGAGGATTCGAGGTAAACATTATGGCGTATAGCGAAAAAGTAATTGAACATTATGAGAACCCACGTAACGTTGGTTCTTTTGATAAAGAAGATCCTTCTATCGGTAGCGGTATGGTAGGTGCTCCAGCTTGTGGTGACGTAATGAAACTGCAAATTAAAGTATCACCAGAAGGCATTATCGAAGATGCGAAATTTAAAACCTATGGTTGTGGTTCTGCCATTGCATCAAGCTCATTAGTAACCGAGTGGGTTAAAGGCAAAAGCCTAGATGAAGCGGCTTCAATTAAAAACGCTGAAATCGCAGAAGAATTGGCATTGCCACCAGTAAAAGTCCACTGTTCAATTCTTGCAGAAGATGCAATTAAAGCGGCAGTGTCGGATTATAAAAAGAAACATCAACAATAATGTGAAATCAGGGGAAGGGTCCCCTTTCCTTGTTTTACTTAGGCATCTTTTTAATTTTTTACTCTATTTATTGATATTCACAAGGTTGCAGTATGGCCATTACCATGACAGACGCGGCAGCAAATCGCGTAAGAACATTCTTGGAAAACCGAGGCAAGGGCATTGGTCTTCGTTTAGGTGTTAGAACTACTGGGTGTTCAGGTATGGCGTATGTTTTAGAGTTTGTTGATCAACTAAACGAAGAAGATCAAACTTTTGAACATGATGGGGTAAAGATTATTATTGATCCTAAAAGTTTAGTTTACCTTGATGGCACCGAACTTGATTTCGTCAAAGAGGGGCTAAATGAAGGCTTTCAGTTTAATAACCCTAATGTGAAAGGTGAGTGTGGTTGTGGTGAAAGCTTCAACGTATAACCCTTCATGATAGGTACGATGGCACTCTAATTAGGGTGCCATTGCCATTTTAAGACGTCAATCATGTGTGAATACCATGTAACTGACTAGCATTAGGTCCGAGTTATTACCATGAACCATTTTGAATTATTTGGCTTACCGAATCAGTTTGAGTTAGATAATAATACTTTGTCGGAAACGTTCCGTGATCTGCAACGTCGTTTTCATCCAGATAAGTTTGCCTCTGCTTCTGAGCGAGATCGATTAATGGCTGTGCAGAAAGCGGCAGAAATTAACGACGCCTATCAAACCTTAAAGTCTCCTATTTCTCGAGCAGAATATATCCTTGTTCTACAAGGTGTTGATATTCGAGCTGAACAGCAGACAATGAGTGATTCAATGTTCTTAATGGAACAGATGGAATTGCGAGAAGAAATTGAAACTATCGCTCAATCTGATGAGCCAGAAAGTGCTTTATTTGATTTTGATAGTAAAGTTCAAAAAATGTATCAGCAGCAACTCGTACAATTAAAATCACAGCTTGAAAATGAGCAGTGGGATAATGCTGCAGATGGCGTTCGAAAGCTTAAGTTTGTTAATAAATTAAGATATGAAATCGAGCAACTTGAAGATAAGTTGCTTGGCTAAAGCTTTGGAGTTAAAGCTAAAGCTCGTTTAATCTCTATTAGCCAATATAGAAAGGATAGTTCCGAATATGCTACTTCAAATTGCAGAACCTGGTCAAAGTGCAGCACCACATGAGCATAAGTTCGCCGTAGGGATTGATTTAGGTACTACCAACTCTCTTGTTGCCGCAGTAAGAAGTGGCTCATGCACTCCTTTGGTTGATGAAAACCAAAAAGCGATTTTGCCTTCAGTGGTCCATTACTCTCAAGATGGTGTGTCTGTCGGCGTGCAGGCAAAACAAAAAGCGCAACAAGATCCCCAAAATACTATTAGTTCAGTGAAACGTCTTATTGGTCGTTCACTTGATGACGTGCAATCTCGTTACTCTGATCTACCTTATCAATTTCAAGCCAGTGACAACGGTCTACCACTTATTCAAGTGCCTACGGGCTTAGTCAATCCTATTCAGGTTTCGAGTGAAATTTTAAAAAGCTTAGTTGAACGAGCAGAAAGCACTTTAGCTCATGAGATCGAAGGCGTTGTGATCACCGTTCCTGCTTATTTTGATGATGCTCAGCGCGCGGGCACTAAAGATGCTGCCGAGTTAGCCGGATTGAAAGTACTTCGTTTATTAAATGAACCAACTGCCGCGGCGATAGCTTATGGTTTAGATTCAGGTCAAGAAGGTGTGATTGCAGTTTATGACCTAGGTGGTGGTACTTTTGATATCTCATTACTACGTCTATCAAAAGGTGTATTTGAAGTGCTGGCTACCGGCGGCGATTCTGCACTAGGTGGTGATGACTTTGATGATCTATTATTAGGTTATTTTAAACAGCAAGTTGGTCAGCTTGATAAATTAAGCGCCGAGCAACACCGAGTGTTATTGGATGCGGCAACTCAAGCTAAAATCGGTTTGTCAGATAATGAACAAGTGAGTGTAGAAGTGCTGGGACAAACCATCACATTAACTCGTGAACAATTTAATGACATTATTCAACCACTAGTTAAAAGGACCTTACTATCGTGCCGTAGAGCATTAAAAGATGCCGATGTGACTGCGGAAGATGTTGGTGAAGTTGTGATGGTAGGTGGTTCAACTCGTACTCCACTTGTTCGTACTATGGTTGGAGAGTTTTTCGGCCGTACACCTCTAACTAGCATTAACCCAGATGAGGTTGTAGCAATTGGTGCTGGTATTCAAGCGGATATCTTAGTTGGTAACAAACCTGATTCAGACATGCTGTTATTGGATGTGATCCCCCTTTCTCTTGGTATTGAAACCATGGGAGGCTTAGTTGAGAAAATCATTCCACGCAATACCACTATTCCAGTGGCTAAAGCACAAGAGTTCACCACATTCAAAGATGGTCAAACCGCTATGTTGGTTCACGTCGCACAAGGTGAACGTGAAATGGTTGATGACTGTCGTTCATTAGCTCGTTTTACTCTGAACGGTATTCCACCAATGAAAGCGGGCGCTGCGCATATCCGAGTGACTTATCAAGTTGATGCTGACGGATTGCTTTCAGTGACTGCAATGGAGAAGAGCACTGGTGTACAAGCCGATATCCAAGTGAAACCTTCTTACGGCTTAAGTGATACTGAAATCGCCGACATGCTGAGATCATCAATGACTCATGCCAAAGAAGATATGCAAGCTCGTGCGTTAGCGGAACAGAAAGTTGAAGCTGATCGAGTGATTGAAGGCCTGCTTGTAGCTTTGCAAGAAAATGGTGAAGATCTACTAAGTAAGGAAGAATACTTAGCATTAGAAAACTCAGTAAGAACCTTGATCCAACTACGTAACGGCCAAGATGCTGATGCGATTGAGCAAGGAATTAAAGAGACTGACAAAGCAAGCCAAGACTTTGCATCACGTCGAATGGATGTATCAATTCGCGCGGCATTATCCGGGCAGTCAGTCGATAATATTTAATGAATGGGTATTGGTTAAAAGTACCTAACCAGTTGCATAGACAATATATTATAAGTAAAGAAAACTTATAATAACTCTATTGAAGTAGGATGGATTATGCCTAAGATTGTTGTATTACCTCACGAAGATTTATGTCCAGAAGGTGCTGTATTAGAAGCGAAAACAGGGGAATCTGTATTAGATGTCGCATTAAAAAATGGCATTGGTATTGAGCATGCTTGTGAAAAATCATGTGCCTGTACAACTTGTCATATTGTGATTCGTGAAGGCTTTGATTCATTAGAAGAAAGTGAAGAATTAGAAGATGATATGTTAGATAAAGCATGGGGCCTGGAGCCTGAATCTCGTTTAGGCTGTCAGGCGAAAGTCGCCGAACAAGATTTGGTGGTTGAAATTCCTCGCTATACCATTAACTTAGCATCGGAAAATCATTAATACTACTGGTAGCAAGGAGCAGAACATGGGATTAAAATGGACGGATTCACAAGATATTGCCATTGAACTCGCGGATAAATTTCCAGATCTCGATCCTCAAACGGTACGTTTTACGGATATGCACCAATGGATCACTGAGCTTGAGGATTTTGATGACGAGCCAAGTCGTTCCAATGAAAAAATCTTAGAAGCTATTTTGCTTTGTTGGTTAGATGAAATTTAACGCTAGATAACACATTAGAGTTTCATTTATAGAAAGCTTCTTCGGAGGCTTTTATTTTGTCACTAGCATATAAATTACTTTAGAGAAAAACTGATTAGATTTTCAGCAAAGAAAGGTCAAAGTCACAAGTTATCATGGCTATTATGATACTTGTGATGAATCGCATTATGATATAGCTTAACTTTATACCCTTCGTACTTGAAGTTGCAGCTTTGTTGAAAGCGTTCATTCGCCCGACTGCAACTCCAATTACTTTGAGTATAGCTCTTATGTATATACCCAAATAATTTAAAGGTGCGAGTTTAGAGGGCAAATTTGTACTCGCTATCTTCTCAAATAATGACAGCCTATTTGCTTTTAAGGGCTCCCCGGACATTTAGGTAAGGAGTAAAAATGTCAACACAACTATCAGTGAGTATTACTCGTGAAGAGGCTCCATCTCAATGGGGCGAAAAGGCACTACTTTCTTTTTCGGCCGAAGGTGCGATTGTTCACCTACCATCAGCATCTGATTTTGATTCGGCACAACGTGCAGCACGCAAACTTGACTCACAAGGTATTAAACATGTTGAGCTAACAGGTGAAGACTGGGATTTGGAAATGATCTGGGCTTTCGTTCAAGGTTTCCGTTCTTCTAAAAAAGGAAATACCGTTACTTGGCCTCAGTTAGATAACGAAGAACAACTAGAGTTAGAAGCGCGCATTAAGGTGACGGATTGGGTTCGTGACATTATTAATAAAAGTGCCGAAGAAGTGGCACCTCGTCAATTGGCCACGATGGCGGGCGAGTTTATTAAATCTTTAGCTCCAGAAGGCAGTGTTAACTACAAGATCGTAAAAGATAAAGATCTACTAACCGAAGGCTGGGAAGGAATCTATGCAGTAGGTCGTGGCTCTGAGCGCACCTCTGCTATGTTACAACTCGACTTTAACCCAACAGGCGATGCTGACGCGCCTGTCTATGCATGTTTAGTCGGTAAAGGCATCACGTTTGATTCGGGCGGTTATAGTATTAAACCATCGGGTTTTATGGATTCAATGAAAGCTGATATGGGCGGCTCTGGTACTATTACTGGTGGACTAGCATTAGCTATTGCTCGCGGATTGAATAAGCGCGTAAAACTCATTTTATGCTGCGCGGAGAATATGATTTCTGGCCGAGCATTAAAATTGGGCGACATTATTACTTATAAAAATGGCAAAACCGTTGAAGTAATGAATACTGATGCGGAAGGCCGACTAGTATTAGCTGATGGCTTAATGTACGCCAGTGAGCAAAAACCAAAACTGATTATTGATTGTGCTACTTTAACCGGCGCAGCCAAAAACGCTTTAGGTAACGATTATCACGCTCTACTTACTTTCGATAACAAGCTAGCACAGAAAGCGCTAAAAAGTGCGGAGCAGGAATCAGAAGGCTTGTGGCAATTACCATTAGCTGATTTCCATCGTAACATGTTGCCATCAAACTTTGCTGATATGTCGAATATCTCGTCAGCGGCGTATAGTCCAGGTGCAAGTACAGCAGCAGCCTTTTTGTCTTACTTTGTTGAAGACTATAAAAAAGGTTGGTTACATTTTGATTGTGCCGGTACTTACCGTAAATCATCAAGTGACAAATGGTCAGCTGGAGCGACAGGGATGGGCGTAAGAACGTTAGCTAGAATTTTGATTGATCAAGCAAAATAACGACAATATAAAGCTTAGAGGGAGTGATTTTCTCCTTCTAGCTAACAATGATAAAAATAAGAGTAAAGGATTTTATATGGCTTTAGAAAGAACATTTTCAATCATCAAGCCTGATGCCGTTGAACGTAACCTGATTGGCGCTATTTATCAACGAATGGAAAAAGCTGGACTGTCTATCGTTGCTGCTAAAATGGTGCATTTGACTGCAGAGCAAGCAAGTGGTTTTTATGCTGAGCATGAAGGCAAACCGTTTTTTGAGCCGTTAAAAGAATTTATGACATCTGGACCGATTATGGTGCAAGTATTGGAAGGTGAAAATGCTATTGCTCGTTACCGTGAACTAATGGGAAAAACCAACCCAGAAGAAGCGGCTTGTGGCACTTTACGTGCAGATTATGCACTTAGCATGCGTCATAATTCAGTTCATGGTTCAGATAGCCCTGAATCGGCAGCACGTGAGATCGAATACTTCTTCCCTCAATCGGAAATCTGCCCACGATAATTACACGTTTATTCAGATAGATAAAGTTCCACTATACTAAAGAGACCTGATATTAAGGTCTCTTTTTTATGTGTGATTTAATCGGTAAGGCTGAACAAACCTTGTTGTGAATGTATAAACCCTGTACAATTCGCGCCCTTATTTATCGTTCCATTAGTGAGAAAACCATGACCATGACAAAAGTAAATCTGCTGGATTTTGACCGTAAAGGTATGCGCCAGTTTTTTACCGAAGAGCTGAATGAAAAGGCATTTCGCGCCGATCAGATCATGAAATGGATCTATCATTTTGGTTGTGATGATTTCTCACAAATGAGTAATATCAATAAAGCCCTTAAAACCAAGTTAGAAGCACGTTGTGAAATTCGTGCGCCTTATGTATCCGAAGCTCAACATTCTACTGATGGTACAATCAAATGGGCTATGCGTGTCGGCGATCAAGATGTCGAGACAGTTTACATTCCTGATGGCGATCGCGCGACATTATGTGTGTCATCTCAAGTTGGTTGTGCATTAGCTTGTACTTTTTGCTCAACGGCGCAACAAGGCTTTAATCGTAACTTAAAAGTGTCAGAAATTGTTGGCCAAATTTGGCGTGCATCACGTGAAATTGGCTTAGAGAAAGTCACTGGTCGTCGTCCGATTACCAACGTGGTAATGATGGGAATGGGTGAGCCGTTACTGAACATGAAAAACTTGATGCCATCACTGGAGATCATGCTAGACGATCTTGGTTTTGGATTATCGAAACGTCGTGTGACAGTATCAACCTCAGGTGTGGTATCTGGCCTTGACCAAATGACTGGAAACATCGATGTGGCGCTTGCGATCTCATTGCATGCGCCTAATGATGAATTGCGTAGTCAGATTATGCCAATTAACGATCGCTGGGATATTCAAGATTTCTTAGAATCAGTTCGTCGTTATATTGCCACTTCAAATGCCAACCGAGGTAAAGTGACGATTGAATATGTTTTACTCGATCATGTTAATGATGATATGGAACATGCTAGGCAGCTCGCAGACTTACTAAAAGATACCCCTGCAAAAATTAATTTAATTCCATTTAACCCTTATCCTGGGTCACCATACAAGAAGCCGAGTAATTCTCGCATTGATCGTTTTATGAAAACCTTAATGCAATACGATTACACGGTGACGGTGCGTAAAACTCGTGGTGATGATATTGATGCGGCATGTGGTCAGCTTGTCGGAGATGTGATCGATCGAACAAAACGTACAAAGCAAAAGCAGCATGGGGAACCTATTCCAGTAAAAGCCGTCTAATAAGTATAGATGGCATTGGTTCCCACTCCTGAATTAGGTGGAATCCAATGTTTTCTATAAAAAAGTTAGTTTTTACTTTAGTAGTTAGTTTCTTAGTTGGTTGTGTTACAGTGACTGACAAGCCAAACACTGCTAAATTTGATAATATAAAAGCGTCGGAAGCAAGAATCTCATTAGGTTTGGGATACTTGGAAGAAGGCAATATGGTTAAAGCTCGAGAAAACCTTGAGATAGCAGTTAAATATGCACCATCTTATTACCGAGCTTTGAATTCGGTAGCGTATTTTTATCAAAGAGTTGGTGAATATGAATTAGCTGAAGAGGCTTATGAAGATGCATTGGATAGTTCTCCTAACAATGGAGATGTCTTAAATAACTACGGTGCATTTTTATGTCGACAAGGCGAATACAAAAAAGCGGATGAATTTTTTAACCGCGCGATAGAGCAACCTTATTATTACTTAGTCGCAGCAAGTTATGAAAATGCTGGTTTATGCGCCCTCAAAAGTGGTAATAAGGAGAAGGCAAGGAATTATTTCTCTCGTGCTCTTGATCATGATCCCAGCAGGTCTCAGTCGTTATTACAATTGGCTGAGTTGGAAATCGAAAAGGACGAGTTTTCCAATGCAAGGGGTCGACTATTAAAGTTTAATAAGAGATATGGGTACCGTCCAGTTAGCTTAGGCCTGTTAATAAAACTAGAAAACAAAGCCAATAATCCTGAGCTAGTGTCTAAATATGGCAACATACTTAAGACTAAATACCCAGATTCTGTTCAATATCAGAAGTACAGGAAAAATGAGTACTGAAAATAACGACTTAGAGATAAAATCAAACAATCACAAAATCCTTCCTGGTGAAATATTACGCCAAAGAAGAGAAGAATTAGGGTTAACTCAGAAGGACATTTCTGAACGTTTACGCCTAAAAATATCTGTGATTGAAAACATCGAAAGTAATCATTTCGATAGCCATCATGTAGCCACATTTATTCGTGGCTACTTTCGATCTTACGCTAAGGCCGTTGGTATTAAAGAGAAAGATATTCTTGCTGCTCTAGAAGAATCAGGAAGAGGGCAGCATAAAGAGCAACCTATGCATAGCTTTTCTCAAAAAACTAAGAAACAACAACATGATAACCGTATCATGCGTTTAACTTGGGGGATCTTAGTGATTATTATTGGGATCTCGTCAGTATGGTGGTGGCAGAATCATCAACTTGATACATTATCCCCATCTTCTTTGTCTTCACAGCAGCAAGAAAGCGCTGTGAGTGAGCCTGAACAGCTAGAAGACGCCCCACAAGCTTTTGTTTCAGAAGTGCCGGCTCCTGAAGATGCAACAGCGGAATTATCAACGACATCAGAGCAAGGCTTAGTCGCGACAGACGATAATCTATCTGAAATCGTTACTCAATCAAAAGCGCTAGAAACAGGACAAGTTTCATCGAATGATAATGCAGTTGAATCTTCAGAAACACTGAAATCAGTTCAAGCTGAAAGCCAAGATGCCACTCAAGATTCAGAGCAACAAAAAGCGGATAATGTTCTCGCAATGCACTTTAAAGATGATTGCTGGATACAAGTAAAAGATAGCTCAGGCTCAGTCCTTGCGACTGGACTGAAAAAAACTGGTGACTCTTTAACCTTAACGGGTAAAGCACCTTACTCTATCATTTTAGGCGCTCCTGAAGGGGTGTCTATTTCGTTAGCCGAAGAACCTGTTGATCTTTCTGAGTATACTCCAGGTAAAGTGGCCCGATTGACATTACCGTAGAATTATTATGCAACACGAATCTCCTATTAAACGACGCAAGTCAACCCGTATTTATGTTGGTAACGTGCCTGTTGGCGACGGTGCACCGATTGCTGTTCAGTCAATGACGAACACTCGTACTACTGATGTTGAAGCAACCGTCGCGCAAATTAAAGCACTTGAAAAAGTTGGTGCGGATATTGTTCGCGTATCAGTACCAACCATGGATGCAGCTGAAGCCTTTAAGTTGATTAAACAACAAGTGAATGTTCCTCTTGTTGCTGACATCCATTTTGACTATCGCATCGCGTTAAAAGTAGCGGAATATGGCGTGGATTGTTTGCGAATCAACCCTGGTAATATTGGCAACGAAGAACGTATTCGTGCAGTTGTGGATTGCGCTCGCGACAAAAACATTCCAATTCGAATTGGTGTTAATGGTGGCTCTTTAGAAAAAGAAATCCAACAAAAATATGGCGAACCGACTGCGGAAGCATTAGTGGAATCAGCAATGCGCCATGTGGATATTCTTGACCGCCTTAACTTTGATCAGTTTAAAGTCAGCGTGAAAGCCTCTGATGTATTCCTAGCCGTCGATTCTTATCGTTTATTGGCTAAACAAATTGAGCAACCATTGCACCTAGGGATCACCGAAGCAGGTGGTGCTCGTGCTGGCTCTGTTAAATCAGCGGTTGGCTTAGGTATGCTGTTAGCGGAAGGTATCGGCGATACACTACGTATTTCTCTAGCGGCTAATCCTGTTGAAGAAATTAAAGTTGGCTTCGATATATTGAAGTCGCTGCGTATTCGTTCTCGTGGCATCAACTTCATTGCATGCCCTACCTGTTCTCGTCAAGAATTTGACGTCATTGGTACTGTGAATGCACTAGAAGAACGTTTAGAAGACATCATTACTCCAATGGATGTCTCTATTATCGGTTGTGTGGTTAATGGCCCAGGTGAAGCTGAGGTTTCGCACATGGGTATCGCTGGCGGTAATAAGAAAAGTGCGTTTTATGAAGATGGTAAACGCCAAAAAGAACGCTTTGATAATGATAAAGTTATCGATCAATTAGAAGCAAAAATTCGCGCCAAAGCATCCATGTTAGATAGCAATAACCGTATTGATATCAGCCACATCGATAAATAATCACCTATACGAATATAAACGGTAAAGACTGTGAGTAAAACAATTCAAGCAATTCGAGGCATGAACGACTGCCTTCCGACTCAATCTCCACTGTGGCATAAAGTTGAAGACGCGGTGAAGCGTGTCGTTAGCTCTTATGGATACAGTGAGATCCGTATGCCAATCGTTGAGATGACAAACCTATTCAAGCGTGCGATTGGTGAAGTTACCGATGTGGTTGAAAAGGAAATGTATACCTTTGAAGACCGTAATAGTGATAGTTTAACTCTGCGTCCTGAAGGGACTGCGGGTTGTGTGCGTGCTGGAATTGAAAATGGTTTGATTTATAACCAAGAGCAGCGTTTGTGGTACATGGGCCCAATGTTTCGCCATGAACGTCCACAAAAAGGTCGTTATCGCCAATTCCACCAAGTTGGTGTAGAAGTGTTTGGTTTACAAGGACCAGATGTTGACGCTGAATTGATCATGATGACTGCACGTCTATGGCGTGAGTTGGGGATCGATAAGCACGTTCGCCTTGAATTGAACTCGATTGGCTCTTTAGAAGCTCGTCAACACTACCGTAATGTCTTGATTGAATTTTTAGAGCAGCATATTGAGGTACTGGACGAAGACTGCAAACGTCGTATGTACACCAATCCTCTGCGTGTATTAGATACTAAAAATCCTGAGATCCAAGCGATTTTAGTCGATGTACCTCAACTAGCCGATTATCTTGATGATGATTCAAAAGCTCACTTTGCAGGTCTATGTGAATTACTCGATGCTGCGGGCATTGAATATCAAGTCAATCAACGTTTAGTTCGTGGTTTAGATTATTACAATAAGACTGTTTTTGAGTGGATAACCGAAAGCCTAGGATCACAAGGTACTGTTTGTGGTGGTGGTCGTTATGATGGTCTCGTTGAGCAGCTTGGTGGTAAGCCTGCTCCTGCTGTAGGGTTTGCAATGGGACTTGAGCGTTTAGTCTTAATGTTAGAAACCTTAGAGCTTAATGACACTCGTAAATCGGTTGACGTTTACTTAGTAACAGCAGGTGAAGGTACTTTAGTTAATGGTATGAAGCTTGCTGAACAATTACGAGAATCAGTACCGGGACTTCGTCTGATGACTCACTTTGGTGGCGGTAACTTTAAGAAGCAATTCAAACGTGCAGATAAAGTAGGCGCAACCATTGCACTGGTATTGGGTGAAAATGAAGTGGCCGAGCAAACGGTTGTGGTTAAAGATCTTGCTGGTGGTGAACAACAAACTATGCCACAAGCCGATGTTGCTGTTCATTTAGCTAACATTATTTAATTTATATTGAGTCGATTTATTTAAGAGGACAAGACGTGAGTATCTACGACGCTGATGAAGAACAACAAGTAGAAGCAATTAAAGATTGGTGGCATGCGAACGGTAAAGCTGTGATTATCGGTATTGTTGTTGGTATTGGTGGCATTGTGGGATGGCGTTACTATCAAGACACTCAAACAAAGGCACAAGAAACCGCATCACATGGTTATACCGCCATCGTTTCGAATATTGAAGCGAAAGGTATTGATGCCGCTGCATCAGCACAAGAGTTCATTGATAATAACAATAAAACGTCTTATGCGGTTTTAACAGCATTACAACTAGCAAAAGCACAAATCGATGCTGATAAGCTCGATGATGCACTTACTCAGTTGAAATGGGCTCAAGCTAATACCAAAGATGAAACTTTAACGCCAATTATCGCTTACCGTACTGCACGCGTGCTTGCGGCACAAGGCGAGTATGATAATGCGATTAAAACGGTTTCATCTGTAAAATCAGAAGCTTGGAAGGCAAGAAACCAAGAGCTTATCGGTGATATTTATTTACTAAAGGGCGATAAAGACGCCGCAGTGAAAGCATATACTCAAGCCCAACAAGATGGTTCAACCAATCAAACACTGCAAATTAAACTTGATGATCTTGCAAAGTAAGGGATGTCTTGCATGAAAAAAATGTTTAACCGTAGCTTAGCGATTTCAGCTATTGCACTTGGTATACTCGGCTGTTCTAGCGAAGAAGATACGATTGTGATGGCCCCGCTACCAGTCGTAAATAGCCAATTTACTCCGACAACAGAATGGAGTAGTTCTATCGGTAATGGAGTTGGACATTATTTTTCAAAACTTTCTCCAGTGTATGCTTATGACAAAGTATTTGTTGCAAGCCGAGATGGTGAAGTTAAAGCTCTGGATCCTGAAACTGGAGATACCCTCTGGGAACAAGATTTATCTGAAGATAGCCCCGCTCGTTTATCCGGTGGCTTAACCGCCTCTTATGACAAGTTATATATCGGTACTGAAAATGGCGAAGCATTTGCCCTGTCGGTAGAAGATGGTTCTATTGTTTGGCAACAGAAAGTTGATGGTGAGATCTTAGCAAAGCCACTAGCTGATGAAAGTCTAGTGATGTTGCATACCAGTAAAGGCTCTCTGATTGCTTTAAAGCAAGATTCTGGCGAGAAAGTTTGGGATATCACTAATGAAGTGCCTAACTTAACTTTACGTGGTGATAGTTCTCCCGTGTCTATTTCTGGCGGTGTGTTTTGGGGGATGGCAAATGGTCGTCTTGCTGCAGCCTTGATTCAACGTGGTCAGTTATTGTGGCAACAACCGATTGGTACTCCAAAAGGATCAACAGAAATAGATCGTCTTGTCGATGTTGATGCTAGCCCATTAATTATCGGGGCTAACCTATATGCGGTTGGTGTAAATGGTCAGTTGGTCGCGATTGATTTACGTTCAGGTGCACCAATGTGGAAGCGTACTTATTCTTCTGCAACTGACCTTGCGACTGACGGTAGCCGTATTTTTGTAGTGACTGATAAAGATCATATTTCGGCTGTAGATATCCGTAGTGGCACGGAGATTTGGAGTAATGAATCCCTAGAGTATCGACAGTTAACCGCACCTGTAATGATAGGTAACTACCTTGTCGTGGCGGATGGAGAAGGTTATCTACATTGGCTAGATAGAACGTCAGGTAAATTTGTCGCCCAACAGTTAATTGATGATGAAGGTATCGCGACAGCACCAATTGAAACAGATGATGGCTTTATCATCATAGATCGTGATGGGGGTATAAAGAAAATGCAGATCCCTGAAGGATCGTGATATAATCTGCGCCCCTGATTTTATCAGTATGAGTAATCGGCTCCTATCCAACTCGGATTATAGGAGCCGTTGTTATTCTTAGCTATGGCTATTTTAGCCGTTATCTAAGAATGTTGAATAGATTAAGTAGTTATAGGTAACCATCATGTCGATGATCATTACCTATAACTACTGATGTGATTTTAAAGATTGTAGAGGTAAATATGATTCCTGTAGTGGCTCTAGTTGGGCGTCCAAACGTTGGTAAATCCACGTTATTTAATCGTCTTACACGTACACGTGACGCGCTGGTGGCTGACTTTCCAGGCTTAACTCGCGATCGTAAATATGGTCAAGCTAAATCGGGTGAGCACGAGTTCATCGTAATCGATACCGGTGGTATTGATGGCACCGAAGACGGCGTAGAAACCAAAATGGCTGAACAATCATTAGCGGCGATTGAAGAAGCGGATGTCGTTTTATTTATGGTGGATGGCCGTGCTGGTCTAACCGTGGCTGATGAGGCAATCGCCCGTCACCTACGTATGCGTGAAAAACCAAGCATGTTAGTGGTTAATAAAGTTGACGGTATTGATGCTGACGCGGCAAGCGCTGAATTTTGGCAGCTAGGTATGGATAAGATTTATCAAATCGCAGCAGCGCATGGCCGTGGTGTTATGAGCTTAATTGATAAAGCATTAAAGCCTTTTTCAGACGAACTTGCAGCAGAACAAGCACTACTCAATGGTGGGATTGAAGATCTTACTGGTGATGTGGATGTGGAAGAAGAGCAGCTTGAATACACGGAAGAGCAAGCGGAAGCTGAGTTTAAACGTCTACAAGATCAACCGATTAAACTTGCTATCATTGGTCGACCAAACGTTGGTAAATCAACGCTGACTAACCGCATTCTAGGTGAAGAGCGTGTCGTGGTTTACGATATGCCAGGAACCACTCGCGACTCTATCTATATCCCAATGAAGCGTGATGAGCGTGAATATGTGTTGATTGATACTGCTGGTGTTCGTCGTCGTAAGCGTATTAATGAAGCGGTTGAAAAGTTCTCGGTCATTAAAACTTTGAAAGCGATTGAAGATGCTAACGTGGTATTAGTGATCATTGATGCTCGTGAGAATATTTCCGACCAAGATCTTAGCTTATTAGGCTTTGCGCTCAATGCGGGGCGTTCACTAGTGATTGCGGTGAATAAGTGGGATGGTCTTGATACCGATGTCAAAGAGCGCGTAAAGAAAGAGCTAGACCGCCGTTTAGGTTTCGTTGATTTTGCTCGTATTCACTTTATCTCGGCATTACATGGTACGGGCGTTGGACATTTGTTCGAATCCGTACAAGAAGCGTATAAATCTGCCACGACACGTGTTGGTACTTCTGTGCTAACTCGTATCATGAAGATGGCGCAAGATGATCACCAACCGCCGCTTATCCGTGGTCGTCGTGTGAAGATGAAATATGCCCACGCCGGTGGTTATAACCCGCCAATCGTGGTGGTGCATGGTAACCAAGTAAAAGATCTACCGGATTCTTACAAGCGCTATTTAATGAACTACTTCCGTCGTTCTTTGGAAATCATGGGTACGCCAATCCGTATTCAATTCCAAAATAGTGAGAACCCATTTGAGAATCAAGCGCCAACCAAAAAAGCAGGCTATTCTGAAGAGCAGAAGCGTAAGCGTATGGTGAGTTTGATTAAGCGTGGCCGTAAAAAGTAGTTTTCTACACGCACAATAACCTGTAACGTTAAATACCACTCCAATTGAGTGGTATTTTTTGTATATACCCAAGTAACATTAAGATAGGAGTTTCAACAAGAATAAAACAAGCTATAGGAAAGGAAAATTGAATATGATCATAGTTATTCTATCTCTGTTCAATTTAATGCAGCATAAAGCTTGTTTTAACTTGCCCTTCGAAGACTCATCTAGCCCCCTTCTTTTTTATAAGAGATAGGTAGCGTCAAATTGGTTTGAAAGGTACCTACATTCCTTCGCCAATCTTTCTTATTTAAAGGTTTGGATGATAACTCTAAATTCTGCACTTTAAAGTCACTTGGGTATAGCTCCAGTGAATTTAGTTATATCAATCCATCTTCTAGATAAGTGCATTGGAAGCACTAATTCCAATTAGAAGTTGCTTCTCCTGTAGGACAATGATCTTTTAGTTTAATAGCCTAAATAGAGTTTTATGAAATGTTGAAAATATCGGATCGTGACATTTTAAAATTAATATTTAGATTATTATGCTTTTTAAAATTGAAATGCAGAACATGTAACTTATGCTTTCGGTATATGGTGATATAAATATTCTTAATGGGGTAGATCGCTGATCACGTGGTAGAAAGCGGAAGATCGGTGGAAGATCTATTAATCTTATCTAAAATGCAAAAGTGTCGAAAGTGCTACCATCTGCAAAATAGATTGGTACGTCATAGTAGGCAACCATACCTAGTTTGATGTCAGGATTATCTTTTCATTATCCCGCTTTAGAGTGTTGGAGATATGTAGAGGTGAGTCAGTTTATACTACATGATGATAATATAAGTTATGACAAAAGGCTTTCTTAGCTCCAATATAGTCAGGATTATCAGCCTTAATATTGGCCTTTATGACTTCCATGCTACCGGAATTTTTATGAATAATCAGCGCGACCAGTACTTCGGTAAGGCCAGTAACTAAGTCTACGATCTCTTGTCAGAGTGATGTCCAAATTTCTTTATGCTGATTCAAATCAAACCTCGCTACTGGAATGCATAGTGCTCAAAAAAACTCACACAATAACTGAGTATATATCACCATCAATAAATTTTGTATTAATTGTCTGGCCTGAACGGAGTTGCTTAGTATCCGTGATCAGCTTGCCATTTTCATCTCGAGTTATCGAATAACCACGCTTTAAAGTGGAAAGAGGACTGACGGTATCGAGTTTTTCTGCTTGAAGAGAAACTCGGTAGTGTTGATTTAATAAATGTTGGTTAATAGCTTGGATCAATCGTTCTTTATTGTTTTTTAGGTGGTACTGATTACGCTCAATAGCCTTATTTGGTGAGTAAAAGTTGAGCCTTTGTTGCGCTCGTTCCAATTGATTTCTTGATTGTGTTATTTGCCTAATTAAAGCTTGCTGCATACGAGAAGTAAGGCTATCTAACTTTTGGCTTTGCTTTTCTAACTGATAGCGAGGATGCTGCTTTTCTAATGCAAATTGTAATCGATTGAGCTGTATTTTTTGCTGATGCTTATAATGACGCCAAGCATTCATTAACGCTTGTTGCTTGCTTAAAATAGTTTGTGCTTTATGGCTATTATCTCGGCTAACTAGTTCTGCCGCAACCGATGGGGTCGGAGCACGGACATCGGCAACAAAATCAGCAATCGTGACATCAATTTCATGACCAACCGCACTGACGATTGGAATTTGGCTTGACGCTATGGTTCTTGCCACAATTTCATGGTTAAAACACCATAGATCTTCTAGCGAACCACCGCCTCGTCCAACAATCAAAATATCGCATTCATTACGGCTGTTCGCTCGTCCAATCGCTTGGGCAATTTTAAATGCGGCGTCTTCCCCTTGTACCGTCGTTGGGTAGACGATGACGGGTAGGTTAGGATCGCGACGTTTTAAAACATCGAGAATGTCATATAAAGCCGCGCCGGTTTTGGAAGTAATCACCCCAATACGTTTCGGATTATCGGGCAGGGGCTTTTTAAGGTGCTGAGCAAATAAGCCTTCACTGGCTAATTTCATTTTTAATTCATCGAACATTTGTTGTAAGCGGCCATCGCCTTCAGGCTGCATACTTTCGACGATCAATTGGTAGTCGCCACGCGGTTCATATAAAGATAAACGTGCTTTAACTAATACTTGGTTGCCATTAAGTGGTTTAAAACTCACTCGTCGGTTATTGCCTTTAAACATGGCACATTTGACTTGAGCACGAGCATCTTTTAATGAGAAGTACCAATGGCCAGAAACCGGCGCTGAAAAGTTTGATAGCTCACCCACTAACCACACAATGCCCATTTCATTTTCAAGTAGCATTCTGACTTCGGCATTTAAACGAGATACGGTAAAAATATTAGGGTTAGAATTTAGGGTCATTAGCAGCCATTTTGAAAGTTATGTGAATATCAGCAATCAATTTTATTATAGCGTTTGTTGGCTTTATAGCCTAATACTGTTGGTGATTTCAACGCAAAAAATAATGCCTATAAAGCTAATAAATAAACGAATTTTCAGCATATTTACCATCAATAATTTTATGGATGAAAATATCATGAAGAAACTATTAAAAACGGCTAGTCAAACGATTGCGTGAGGCGTATAATCCCGCTGCAATATCAAATCCCAAATTCATTTTATTATGCGAAACGATGAAATGAGTTTATCGCGGAGAGTTCAAGCTCAATGCGGGATTTATTCCTCCAAAACTCTTATGTGAGATATTGCAATGTTACGAATCGCTAAAGAAGCTCTAACGTTTGATGACGTACTGCTCGTCCCAGCACACTCTACTGTTCTTCCAAATACAGCTGATCTTCGCACTCAGTTGACTAAAAAGATCACCCTTAATGTACCAATGATCTCTGCCGCTATGGATACGGTAACAGAAGCTCGTTTGGCTATTGCTCTAGCTCAAGAAGGCGGTATCGGTTTTATTCACAAAAATATGTCGATTGAGCAACAAGCTGAAGAAGTTCGCTTAGTAAAAATTTACGAAGCGGGTGTGGTTAGCAATCCTGTGACAATCCGTCCTGATGAAACCATAGCTGATGTAAAAGCATTAACCGAGAAACACGGTTTTGCTGGTTTTCCTGTTGTGACAGAAAGCAACGATCTTGTCGGTATTATTACCGGTCGTGACGTGCGTTTTGTAACCGATTTAACAAAAAAAGTTGAACAAGTAATGACACCCAAAGATCGCCTTGCTTCTGTAAAAGAAGGCGCATCAATGAGTGAAGTTCAGCAATGCATGCAAGCCCATCGTGTGGAGAAAGTATTGGTCGTTAATGACGCTTTCCAACTTTCAGGTATGATAACGGCAAAAGATTTCCAAAAAGCTGAACGTAAACCGAACGCTTGTAAAGATGAGCGTGGCCGTTTACGTGTTGGTGCTGCAGTTGGCGCTGGTGCTGGTAACGAAGAACGTGTTAAAGCGTTAGTTGAAGCCGGTGTTGATGTGTTATTGATTGACTCATCACATGGCCACTCGCAAGGCGTACTTGATCGCATTAAAGAAACACGCGCTCTATACCCTGATCTACAAATCATCGGTGGTAACGTAGCAACGGCTTCCGGCGCTCGTGCACTCATTGATGCTGGTGTTGATGCGGTTAAAGTCGGTATCGGCCCAGGTTCTATTTGTACTACTCGTATCGTAACAGGCGTAGGCGTTCCACAAATTACGGCTATTTCAGAAGCGGCAAGTGCTGCCGCTGAATTTGGCATTCCTGTGATTGCTGATGGTGGTATCCGTTTCTCTGGTGATATCTGTAAAGCGATTGCCGCTGGTGCATCTTGCGTGATGGTTGGCTCTATGTTCGCAGGTACGGAAGAAGCGCCGGGTGAAGTAATTCTTTTCCAAGGTCGCTCTTACAAGTCTTACCGCGGTATGGGCTCATTAGGGGCGATGTCCCAAGGCTCATCAGACCGTTACTTCCAATCGGATAATGCTGCAGACAAGCTAGTACCTGAAGGTATTGAAGGTCGCATTGCATACAAAGGTCGCCTAAAAGAAATTATCCACCAACAAATGGGTGGTTTACGTTCAAGCATGGGCTTAACGGGTAGTGCAACCATCGAAGATATGCGTACTAAAGCGGAATTTGTTCGTATTTCAGGTGCAGGCATTCAAGAGTCGCATGTGCATGATGTACAGATCACCAAAGAAGCGCCAAACTACAATAGAATGTAACTTGTTAATCTATGGGGTAAAGTGAGTTATAACGGTAAAGCTTTACTCCAGATAATATTTTAAAGGTATGAGTGTTTGAGTTTAGATACAGGGAGGCTAGTCTTCTCGAAACTCGAAACTCGAAACTCGAAACTCGAAACTCGAAACTCGTACCACACCCACTTTGATTAGATTATTAGAGAACACTAATGACAACCAATATCCATGCTGAACGCATTTTAATTTTAGATTTTGGCTCTCAATACACCCAATTGATTGCTCGTCGTATCCGTGAAATCGGTGTGTATTGTGAACTGTGGAGCTGGGATGTAGACGAAGCGGATATCCGTGAATTTAATCCAAACGGTATTATCTTATCGGGTGGTCCAGAAAGTGTAACTGAAGCCGGTTCACCTCGCGCTCCTGAGTATGTTTTTAATGCTGGCGTACCGGTATTTGGTATTTGTTACGGCATGCAGACGATGTCTGAGCAACTAGGCGGCAAAGTGGCCGGTTCCAGCGAGCGTGAATTTGGTTATGCTCAAGTTCAATCTGTAGCGGATTGTGCCTTATTCAAAAACATCGAAGATGCAATCTCTGAAGATGGCAAACCACTTTTAGATGTATGGATGAGTCATGGCGATAAAGTAGTTGAGATTCCAAGCAATTTCACCAAAGTTGCTCAAACTGATACTTGTCCGTACGCGGCAATGGCCAACGAAGAAAAACGTTTCTACGGTGTTCAGTTCCACCCAGAAGTCACGCACACTCGCCAAGGCTTACGTATGCTTGAAAACTTTGTGCTAAATATCTGTGGCTGTAGCAAATTATGGACACCATCTTCAATCATCGAAGACGCAGTTGCTCGCATTAAAGAGCAAGTGGGTGATGATGAAGTGATTTTAGGTTTATCTGGTGGTGTTGATTCATCAGTGGTTGCGATGCTAATCCACCGTGCGATTGGTCCTAAATTAACTTGTGTGTTTGTTGATAACGGTTTACTACGTTTGAATGAAGCAGATCAAGTAATGGAAATGTTTGGCGATCATTTTGGTCTTAATATCATTCATGTCGATGCAGAAAACCGTTTCCTTGAAGCTTTAGGTGGTGAAGATGAGCCAGAAGCCAAACGTAAAATCATTGGTCGCGTATTCGTAGAAATCTTTGATGAAGAATCGAAGAAACTGAAGAACGCTAAATGGTTAGCACAAGGTACTATTTATCCTGATGTGATTGAATCTGCAGCATCGAAAACAGGTAAAGCGCATGTAATTAAATCTCACCATAATGTTGGTGGCTTGCCAGATGATATGGCAATGGGCTTGGTTGAACCATTACGTGAATTATTTAAAGATGAAGTCCGTAAAATTGGTCTAGAACTAGGTCTACCATACAATATGCTTTACCGTCACCCATTCCCAGGCCCTGGTCTAGGTGTACGTGTTCTAGGTGAGGTGAAGAAAGAATATTGTGATTTACTACGTCGTGCCGATGCTATCTTTATTGAAGAACTTCACGCTGCGGATCTTTACAATAAAGTTTCTCAAGCCTTTACGGTATTCCTACCCGTACGTTCGGTTGGCGTAATGGGCGATGGTCGTAAATACGATTGGGTTGTGTCACTACGTGCGGTAGAAACGATTGATTTCATGACAGCACACTGGGCGCACTTACCATACGATTTCCTAGGTAAGGTTTCTAACCGTATCATCAATGAAATCGATGGCATTTCTCGTGTAGTTTATGATATTTCTGGTAAGCCACCAGCGACTATCGAGTGGGAATAATCCTCCTTTAAGAAAGGTCTGGCATTAACAGGCACTAAATCAACCTTAAGTCCGCGTAATTGCGGACTTTTTTTGTTTTTGGCTTAGTCAGTTTTGGTAATGTCTGGCAACGCCAAGCACGGTTTGACCGTGGTATTTTGATGGGTATGATTCATCGGTAATGCCATGGATTACGCCCGATACCATGCTGAGTGTTTTTGTCACGCCAGGCGATGGACATTCTGATTGCCTTGAAGACATTTGCCGGTGGGTCTGATTATATTCTTCCTTCCCGTTATGACTCTGATGCTCCAATGAGCAGTGCGACAATGAATCGTGTATTGGCTCTAACGTACAAGGCTGCGCAGAAGGATGGGCAGTCGCTAAGTAAGTTTGGGCCGAATGACCTGCGTCGAACAGCTAGCACGCTATTGCATGAAGCTGGATATAACACGGATTGGATAGAAAAATGCATGGCACACGAACAGAAAGGGGTGAGGGCAGTTTACAACAAAGCCGAGTACCGAGAACAGCGCGCGGCTATGTTGCAAGATTGGGCTGACATGATTGATGAGTGGACCACTTAGTATCTTGCTATCAATTATACGAGTAAGTCTTAACTTGATCTGTCAGATGTGGTTAATAGAAATTAATCACATCTGACCGCCATATAAATACCATTTTTGACTCGTCTCATTTTAAGCTTATTTGATAACAGACATTCAACGTAACTGATTTTTGGACAAAACCTTGCCAGTGACTTTCCTAAATTAGCACTTAACGGATTACCTTAGATATTGCAACCTCTAACCGACTAGCCGAATTCACTTATCCACTACAGACTGTGTTGAATATAGAATAGCCGAAAACATTATCTAATAATTCGTTGCGCCCCTTGCCCTTGCTCATATAGTCCATCCTCTGGGTTAAATAGGTGACACTTCTTCATACTCAAACAACCACAGCCGATACACCCAGAGAGGTTATCTTTTAGTGACTGGATCTTTACCATTTTTTTGTCCAGATCTTGCTGCCACTTCTTCGCAACTCTATCCCAATCTTGTTTAGTGGCTGTTTTGTTCATAGGTAAGGTACTTAACTCATGCGTTATTTCTTCTAGGGTAAACCCTACTGACTGTGCTACTTGAATAAGTGCGACTCTACGTAGCATAGAAGGCAAGTAACGACGTTGATTACCATTGGTTCGAAAAGATGTGATCAACTGTTTGGTCTCATAAAAACGTAAAGCCGATGTCGCTACACCACTGCGTTCTGATAACTGCCCAACGGTAAGGTAATCATTTCTAATCATAATTATTCTAACTTTTGTTAATTTATCGCTTTACTTAAAGTTAACTTTAACTCTTATACTCCTTTCAAATATAAAACTCAACGCATAAAAGGATATGATCATGCCGCCCCCCCATGAGTGAATAGATGCAAAAATGCAGGTCGGCAGATACGCTGTCAGCGAGAACCTTAATTCCTGTACCTAAACTAGCGCTGGATAGCATAACAATTGATGTTGATGCCGTTACTTTTAAATCGGCTTAGCCAGTACGCCATAATCTGTTCCAACTTTTCATACAGCTCAACCCATTGAACTGCATTTGGATTTTTTACTATGTTTAAAAATTATTTCACTTTGATCGCAATTGGGCTGATTTGGGGATCACAATTTATTTTTCAAGAAACAGCACTAGAAGCATTCACTCCAGTATGGATAGGCACATTACGTGCGGTATTCGGCGCAATAACCCTGTTTATTATTTGTCGTATCATGCGAATTTGCAGTAATACTAAACAGTGGAAACTCTATAGTGTAATCGGTTTTCTTGAAGCAACTGTTCCTTTTGTTCTCGTACCTTTTGCTCAAAAAGAGTTGAGTAGTTCAGTGACTGCAATTTTAATGGGAACATTACCCTTTTACGCACTTCTTCTCGCGCCATTATTTATTAGGAATACAAAGATCACCAAAGGAAACCTGCTCAGTATAACCATCGGTTTTTTGGGTTTAGTTGTACTATTCTACCCTGACATAATTTCAACATCTCAAAGGATTGAGCCTGTCAGTGTGCTAGCTGTCTTACTTGCCGCAGTATGCTTTGCCATTGCTTTGCTATTGCTAAACCGTGTTCAAAAAGAGCATCCTCTGATAGTCGCAAGAAATGTTCTGACCATGGCGAGCATTCAACTGATCATTGTCGCTCTCATTACAACGAAGACAATGACAGATAAAGCACCATCGCCGAGCATTTTTATTGCTGTAATCTATCTTGGTGTCATGTGCGCGGGAGTTGTCTATTACTTATATATGACTAGTGTCAAGAATGCAGGAGCTGTTTTTACGTCAATGACTAACTACCTCGTACCTGCTGTAGGTGTATTAATCGCTGCGCTGGTCACCAATGAAAGCATTCAGGCTACAACTTGGCTGGCTCTTGGTATTATTTTATCAGCTCTTTTATTGAATCAAATTGTCGTAAAGTATGAACAAAAAACTTAGTGGGAATGTTCAGGCTATTATTGCGACTTTTTAGTAAAACAAAACGCTCGATGTACTTCATCGGGCGTGTGTATTTTCAAGCCTTATCTAATCTTACTTGATTATAGATTTCTTTATCCATCAGTCTAACTTGTTTCAAATGTCTTAGGTTCAAATAATAAAACTGAAAACGTTCCACCTCAAAAGAGATACCTATTAGTTTTGATAATAAGTTGTAGCGAATTCCGAAACAAACTTTGGGGTAAAGGCGTGTTTGCCGAGATCGGCGTCAGCGCGTCTTTGGACAATTATCAGTCTCGGAGAATCGAACATCAGTAATTAATGAATAACTTCAGGTATAGCAAATCGGTTATTCCCATGACCAAACCTTATTGCACTGCTCAATCGTTATATGTATGTAAATAACTCCGCTCTCAAATCTGAAGGTTCCACTTCAGAACCCAAAAATAACTTTATTTGCTCAATATAGTCTTTATTAATACCTACAACATATCGATGACACTGATTATATGTAATCATTGCTAAGTAAGTTGTAAAAAGCGGATCTAGGTTCATAGCGTGATTTTGGATTGACGAAAAAGTGATCAACTGATTATTCGATAAAGGCATAATAAACTTAGACTTAAATGCGAACATCTGAGTCAAATCGTCAAAGAGTAGCGGGTTATCTCCCGTTAAAAAGTTGTTCCAACCTCCATATTCTGGCGAAACATGATGGACTTTCCATGATTCATAGTCACTATCATGTACCCTAAAATCAAACGTTAGTAGAGGCAGCATAAAGCTACGAAAGTAATGCCTGAAGCCTGAGTCATTTTCTAATGCGTTTTTTATTTGGTCACAATCGCCAATATTGACCCCATTCAGTGTAATTCTGTCTCCAAACCGTGTTAAGTCTAGAGTTTTAATGTACTGCTCTACAAAGAGATCTAACAAAGGCATTCGCCAAAATTGAAACGCTACAAATACCTTTAGAAGATAAATACCTTTAGAAGATAAATGCCTTCTTTGGATATTAGTTCTTTCTCCGACAGGCCCTTGCGAACTAAATCAAAAAATTGCCCCAATGGTGCTTCAATTGTCCCGTAGAGCTTTTCTAGTGCATCAGTTCGCACACCTCGATGTGTGATTGTATTTCTATGTTTTTCGAATAATATTGTTCGAGGTGTTTGCTTATCTTTCTTGAATTGACCATTCTTCGGGCTATATTACGCAAAGCTCCTTCGTCATCTGCTCCAAGAATTGTAACAGCTCCAGTCAAGCGAACGGCTGCTTCATTAATTAACCTTGCTGTTTCTCCCTTGAGTACTATTGGGTACTCGAAATTATCCCTAACATAATGGAAAAATGCGTCAGCCTGTTTTTGTGTTACTGATTTACTATGCCGCTTAAAGCGCGTAGGTGTAAGGTGAAGCTGCCATAATAGTTCGAGTAGATTATCTACGGTCGCTTGAAATCGGAAATCTAAGGCCGATATTGATGCTCAAGTTTCATAAAATGCCTCAATCGATCTTGAAGTGACCCCAATAGTTGGACAACCAACATTGAGGGTCACTTCACTAGAGCAACGGGTATTATGCTTATTGTTATTCTGGTAGTGGAATAAACTCCTGATCGTCGCCGGGAACTTTGGCAAAACGGCCAGCCTGCCAATCCTCTTGGGCTTTTTCAATCAGCGACTTGTCACTGGCGACAAAATTCCATTCCATATAGCGCTTGCCTACAGGTGCTCCTCCGATTACTACTAACATGGTGTCGTACTTGGCTGTTACTGTGATATTCGCTTCGTTGGAAAAGACTGCCATATTGTGTTCTTTTAAATGGGTATCACTTACGTTGAGTTCACCTTTGACTACATATAAGGCTTTCTCTTCAGTGTTAGGCAATATTAAGCTTTGGCCTGCTTTTAAGCGAGCTTCTATATATAGGGTTTCAGAAAGGGTTTTTACTGGTGAGGTCTCTCCGTAAGCGCTTCCCATCATCACTCGTATTGGTACGCCGTTTTGTTCTATTTCTGGAATATCAGCTTGGTCATAATGAAAAAAACCAGGTTCTGTCTGTTCTAATTCTTTGGGTAAAGCGAGCCAAAGTTGCAAACCATGAATGTCATGTGGACTTGATTTTACCTTCTCCCTTTGGCGTTCAGAATGAACAATTCCACGACCAGCCACCATTAAATTTATGTCACCAGGAAGTATTCTTGCTTCTGTGCCGAGAGAGTCTCGATGTAACATCTCCCCTTCAAATAGGTAAGTAACGGTTGCTAGACCGATGTGAGGGTGAGGACGAACGTCTATGCCTTCATTCTTTTCAAAGTGGGCTGGGCCCATATGATCGAAAAATACCCAAGGGCCGACGCTGCGGCATTCTTTGGTGGGCATGGTACGACGTACGCAAAAGCCACCTAGATCTTTATCATTTGGTTTTAAAATCATTTTTAATGCACTGCAGCTACTAATAACAGTGCAATCTTCAATTAATTTCTCAGAGAGATTACTCATAATTAACTCCTGGTATAAAGGGGGTGTGTGTCCCCCTTTTTAGTTATCATTAAAGTTAGCAGAGTGTTTTAGTCTTCGCTCGTTAATGCGGTGTAACTAGTCATAAGATTGCGATAATCTGGGATATGGTTAGAGAATAACGCTCCTAAACCTTCGATGTCATTGCGCCAATCACGGTGTAATTCACAAGCCGTGCCGAACCAAGTCATAAGTTGCGCCCCTGCTTGTGACATACGATCCAAGGCGGCATCACGAGTCATCGAATTAAAAGTGCCTGAAGCATCGGTAACAACAAAAACTTCGTAACCCTCTTCTAACGCTGATAATACAGGGAAGGAAACACAAACTTCGGTGACAACTCCAGCAATAATTAATTGCTTTTTGCCTGTGGCTTTAACTGCTGCTAGAAATTCTTCATTATCCCAAGCATTAATTTGGCCAGGGCGAGCGATGTAGGGAGCGTTAGGGAATATTTCTTTTAACTCAGGTACTAGAGGACCATTTGGACCACTTTCAAAACTAGTCGTTAAGATAGTAGGCAAATTGAAATATTTAGCGAGATCAGCTAGAGCTAACACATTATTTTTAAATTTATCCGGTTCAATATCACGTACTAAAGATAGAAGACCGGATTGATGGTCGACCAATAATACGGCGGCGTTATCTTTATCTAGGCGGTTGTATTTAAAGTTCATCATTTCCTCCTGGAAATAGTAGTTAGTAGTTTAGGTTGGGAGCCGTATACCGACTCCAGTTTTTACAGGCGTCCGAATTGACCGCGTTGTAGGTCTTCGAAAGCGTGTAAAATGTCTTCCTTGGTGTTCATAACAAAGGGGCCGTAACCTACGATAGGCTCGTTGATGGGCTCGCCACTGATCAGCAGTATTAAACTGTTCTGTGACGTATGCAGCTTCACGCCACTGTTTTGGTGGCTGAGCAATACCATATTACCGTCGCTGACTGGATCGGAGTTGTTGACACAGACTTCGCCTTCTAGCACCACGACGGCTGTGGTCCAACCTTGGGGGAGATCAAACTGAGTTTGCCCACCTACATTGAGGCGTAAGTCCCAAACGTGCATAGGACTGAAGGTATTGGCCGGACCTTGATGGCCGTCAAAGTGACCAGCAATAGGACGCAGAGTGCCTGCGTTGTTGGCTAACGGCACTTCTGGAATATCGACCTTGGTAATAGCCTGATAACCGGGAGGTGTCATCTTGTCCGCTTTGGGCAAGTTGACCCAAAGCTGGACCATCTGTAAATCCCCACCGTTTTGACTGAATGCTCTAGAATGGAACTCTTCATGCATAATGCCAGCGCCTGCGGTCATCCATTGCACATCTCCGGGCCCAATTATGCCGCCCTTGCCAGTGGAATCTCGATGTTCTACCTCGCCTTTGTAGACAATAGTGACTGTTTCGAAACCACGATGGGGGTGCTCTCCTACACCTCGTTTTACACCATCTGCGGGAAAGCGCATCGGTCCAGCGTAATCCAGAAGCAAGAAGGGACTCATCTGATCCGCTTGGTTGTGATAAGAAAATAGCGAGCGAACCGGAAAACCATTTCCCACCCAATGAGGGGAGGGAGCGTGAATAATACCTTGGATAGATTTCATAAGAGTCTCCTTAAATTTCACTTGTTGTGATCATATAGATGGAACAGTAGTTGAGTAGACTGTTAAAATGCACCTCACTGTTGCACTGATGGAACAATGAAAATGCAGGATCTCAATGATCTCTATTATTTTGTGAAAGTGGTGGAGTATGGAGGGTTCGCTCCGGCTAGTAGAGCGTTGTGTATTCCCAAGTCTAAGCTCAGTCGCCGGATTGCAGCGCTGGAAACACGGCTGGATACTAAGCTGATTTATCGCTCCACTCGCAGTTTTCATCTGACTGAAGTAGGGCAGACTTATTTTCAGCACTGCAAGGCGATGCTGGAGGAGGCAGAGTCTGCGCAGGACGCCATCGACTCGTTAAAATCCGAACCTAGAGGCACCATTCGCCTAACATGTCCCATCGCGTTACTGCACGCGCACATAGGCGGCATGTTGACTGAGTTTATGACAGAGTACTCGCAAGTAAATATTCAACTTGAAGCGTCTAATCGCCGTGTGGACTTGATATCTGAAGGTGTAGATGTGGCAATTAGAGTGCGGCCGCCCCCACTTGAAGATAGCGAACTCGTTATGCGAGTATTATCTGAGCGTAGCTTGAGTTTGGTTGCCAGTCCTGCTCTAGTAAATAGTTATGCGTTACCCAATCACCTGACTGACTTATGTCACTGGCCCTCTCTTGGGTTAGGACAACCTCAATACCAATTTGTCTGGAGGTGGTATGCGCCTGACAATAAACTCATTGAAGTACCTTTTAAGCCACGCCTTGTGACCACTGATATGCTCGCGTTGCGTAATGCAGCCATAGCTGGTGTAGGGGTAGTACAATTGCCGACCTTGATGGTTACACAACAGATTAAAGATGGTAGTTTAATTAAGTTACTTGATGGATGGACAGCACCAAAAGAAATTATCCATGTGGTATTTCCTTCCCGTCGAGGTTTATTACCTTCAGTTAGAGCATTGATTGACTTCCTCGTTGATCGCTATGCCAGCTTTGATGAAGAGTAGAGTGATAGATTTTTTGAGGTGGTATTTTTTATTGGTTTATTTGATTAGGGACTTTAATAATTATGTGGTTAACATTCGCTCTAAAAAAGACGCGAAAATAAGAATATGACGAGAGTGGCCAATTAAAACGGTTATGGTTAAGTTGTAACTTGTTAATGGTCATAACTTCGTGAGAGTTGCCATTTAATTTAGTAAAAATGGATTAAATCAGGTATGGGAAAATCCATAATCACGGCTGACAGTGTGGTTGTTTATATAGCGTAGATTAATACTAGAACTCTCATCCGCATTGAATGAGAGTTCTATTGTATAAATTTAGTGGCTAGTTTTTAGAACAGAAATTTATAACCCAGTGAAATCATCAGTAGACTGAGTGATACTGAAATGGTTCTTTATTATTCGCACATACTCGTACTTTACTGTTTCAATATTTTTATATATTGGTTTGGGAGGTACTGGGTTCGCTATCGATATAACGATCAACAAGCTGTCGCCACTCATCAGGCCTACCATAAAACTCAGTGTGAGGAAGTTTTATCCACTTATTGTTCAGTTCAAGGATCAGAGTTGGGTATCCATGAACTTGTAGCTTCTGCATCAGCTGTTGGCTTTTATTTATTTCTTCCTGTTCAATGCCTAAATTTGCAGTCATAGTTTTACGCCACAGTTCATCATCTAGTCCCAAGTTTACTGATAGTTCCTTGAGTACTTCTGGGTGATTGACCGGCTTACCCTCAAAATAGTGAGCATGCTGAATGGCTTTCAACATTTCTAGCGGCGGGAGACCCAATTGTTCTGCCGTTAAAATTGCGCGTGCTGTAATGAAAGAGTCTAAGACTATTTCTTCGTTACTTTGCACCCGCTGAATATAACCATCTCCAAATGTTGCTCCCGTCAATTTATCAATTCGTTTGTCATGCTCGAGGATATGCTTACGAAAAGAGGGGTCGATAGCCTTGTTGTTAATCATGCCGCCAGGGTGAAACTCTAACTTAATTTCAGAGTTCGCAGCCATTGCGGATAATAGAGAAGTCGCACCATAGCACCAACCACACATCGGATCGAAAAAGTAGTGTACTTTTACCATTTCATTTCTCCCATATGTACCTTCGCACCCACTTGTAGAGCCATAGGCAGCTGTGCATCAGGGTAGATTGCCATCATTTTATCTATCACTTCAGTACTATTTTTACTGTGACTTTTCACCTCTTGGAAGTCTGTTAGGTATTGCAGCGAGTAACGGATAGTGCTCGCATTAAGCTTAGTTCCAGCTTTCATGTGTCCTGGAATGACTATCTCTGGATTTAGCTTTTGCATTTCTTTCAACTGTTTTACCCATGCTTTCTGACTATCGTTAGACTGCGCATCAGCCATCCATAAGTGCAGATTTCCATATATGGCAACATTGCCTACAATGGCTTTGCTAGAAGGAATCCATAGATATGGGCGGTGAGCTAACTCGCCTTGAGTGCCACGAATTTCGATTTTGTGTCCATCGACTGTCAATGTGTTGTTTTCAGTTGCTTGTGGAACGTATGGATTAACAGGAGCATTGGAGCCCATTTGTGGCGTCCAGTAAGCTAATTTACCTGCTAGCTTACTCTTAATTGTCTCTACAACTTCTGGGGTGCTTAGCACTTGTGCATTAGGGAATAATGCATGTAACTCTTCTGCACCAAAGTAATAATCTGGATCAGCCTGACTAATAAAAATAGTTTTGAGTTCTTTGCCACTATCAAGAACTTTTGCGGCGATACGTAGAGCATCAGCTTTGGTGAAGCCTGTGTCGACCACCATAACTTCACTCTCACCGATGATTAATGTTGAATTTACGTAGAAGCTATTCTCGTCAGCGTTATAAATATCAAAAGTTAATGGTGTGTTTTCGGCTGCAGTTGCGGTTGCTGCCAATAAGATAGATGCAGCCATTAGAATGAATTTTTTCATACCGTTCTCCTTTAGTGTGTTTGGGTATGAAAAGGATAATAAGGAATTGACATGTGCATATAAATACACCAAAGTGAACATCATTGTTTCTTAATTCGAACAAATGTATGGATAGACTAACAGCCGCAACCGTATTTGTTGAGGTTGCTAAGACGGGGAGTTTTACCGCTACAGCAGACAGGCTAAATATGTCTCGTCCTATGGTAACGAGATATATTGAGGCAATGGAAGCTTGGCTTAATACCCGCCTGTTACATAGAACAACACGAAAAGTGTCTTTGACAACCGCGGGCGAAACATGCCTTGATGAAGTTAAACAATGGCTTAGACAAGCAGAAAGCTTAAGCGGGCTGGCAGACATCAGTGGTCAATTATCAGGTACCGTTAGGTTGGCAACCAGCATGTCATTTGGTTATTCTCAATTGGTTCCCGCTATTCAAGCGTTTATGTCAGAACACCCCAATGTAAATGTCGATATTGATTTGCAAGATTCAGTAGCTGATTTGACTGAGAGGCAAATAGATCTCGCTATCCGAATTGCCTCGGCGCCTGATCCTTCTTTGATAGGTAAGCCTATATCGGTATGTGAGTCTGTTGTCGTGGCTTCTCCGGGATATTTAGGTAATAGTCGCACTATTTCAAAGCCACACGACTTAATGAATCATACTTGTCTTGGATATAAAAATTTCCAACAACATATCTGGCATTTGACGCAAGACAGTTCTCAACAATCAGTAGAAGTTAAGTGTAATCTCACCGCGAATGAAACAACAACCTTACTGCACGCAGTATTGTGTGGCGCAGGGATAGCTATTCAACCGACTTACCTCGTAAACCAATATCTTAAAAGTGGTCAGCTTAAGCAGGTTTTACCGAATTGGAAACCAGATGATTTAACCATTTACGCGCTCTATTCTTCCAGAAAGTACATGTCCCCCACTGTCCGTGCTCTGATTGATTATTTGTCAGATTATTTTTCTGAACCTCGTTGGTAATGTGTGGTTTGTTGTCATGACAAGATGCTCAGTGGATCTTTCTACATGGTGTCTCTTTCCAACTTATATTGATCATAATGCCCAACAGCATACCCTTATCTGATATTGCGATGGAGGTGGAGCAAACCCAAATTATACGGGTATGGCGGTTGATTAAGGTAATAAATCAGGTAAATAAAAAGGGGACGCAAACAAAATATCTAGTTCTCATAAATGCATTCTAAATAGGATTTATTATCAAAAAAGCATATTACTGATGTTAATGTCCTGTTATGATTTATACGTAATAGTCGGGGAGCCAATATTGGCTGAGATCGAAATTCGAGACCCGTAGAACCTGATTCAGTTAGCACTGACGTAGGGAACTATCACGCTTTGCCATTCGCCGAATCACTTCGGAAACCTTGGATAATCGGGTCTTCGATCTTTCCCAATGACGGCCAAAGCCAGTTCCTATACGTCGGTAATAGGAGTGGTAATGGCGAATTCTTCAATACAGTGTAATCCTCAAAAAATATCTTCATTAAAAGAATCTAATGCACCTGTGATTTCTGGATCCTACGACGTTGATTTTAATCACTTATCGCTCATCCCTAACACTATCGCGAGTAAGCTGGGCGTTAGCGATGTCTATTAAAGCTACGTCTTCTAGAGCAATGCCAGCTAAAACCATCGGCATCCAAATTACAAACGCTTGTTTGCAATATAAAGATAGTCAAACTCCGACGCTTTCAGGCATCAATATGCAGATCCCAGCCGGGCAATGGACGGTATTGCTAGGTCGAAGTGGTTGCGGAAAAACGACGATTCTTCGTTACTTAGCGGGTTTATTAGCTGACAAAGTGGAGTGGCAAGGCGAGCTGACGACTACCGATAACTTACTGTTAACCGAGCATATTGCTTATATGGCTCAACAAGATTTACTGCTGCCGTGGCTCAATGTGTTGGATAACGTTTGTTTAAGTTCGCGTTTTAATCATTCTCAAAGCGATTCACAGCAAGAACAGCAACGTGCGCTGAAATTATTGCAGCAAGTTGGGCTGGTGGATTATTGCTATGCCAAGCCGGACCAACTTTCTGGTGGAATGAAGCAACGTGTGGCACTTGCTCGTACTTTAATGCAAGACAAGCCAGTGGTATTGATGGATGAACCTTTCTCTGCGTTAGATGCCGTAACTCGCCATAAATTACAGACCTTGTCTGCCGAGTTATTGAAAGAGAAAACCGTGGTTTTGATCACCCATGATCCACAAGAAGCTGTCCGGCTAGCCAATCAATTGTATGTACTGCAAGGAACACCAGCTAAAGCGCAATCTCTTGCGGTGCCAGAATCGCCGACTCCCCGAGTATTGGATGGCGAATGCGCCGCGTTACAACAAGCCATTTTGCAGCAATTGGAGAAAGATTATGAGTGAGATGACTCAATACCAATCGCTTTCTTGCCGAGTGAATCAAAAAGAGCGTGTGACACATCCTGCGCTACGTTTGTTAGTTACGGTTGTGGTGATACTCGGCTTATGGCAGTTGGTTGTGGTTATGTTTGATATGCCAAGCTTTATTCTACCTGCGCCTGTCGATGTGCTGGATAAATTACTCACTCGATATGATGTGTTGCTTAAACACACTTGGGTAACCGCACAGGAAATCTTGTTAGGTCTTGCGCTTGGTTTATCGATGGGCCTGCTGTTCGCTTTACAAATGTTGATGTTTGAACCGTTCAAACGTTGGTTATTGCCGATTCTTATTGCCAGCCAGGCGATCCCAGTATTTGCTATCGCGCCAGTGTTGATGCTTTGGCTTGGTTATGGCATCGCATCGAAAGTGATGATGGCGGCCATCATTATATTTTTCCCGGTGACCACTTGTTGTTATGACGGCTTGCGTAATACCCCAACCGGTTACCTTGATCTTGCCAAAACCATGGGCGCTTCTAAGTGGCAATTGTTACGCCATATTCAACTACCGGCAGCCTTACCAACCTTAGCTTCAGGGATTCGTGTCGCGGTAGTGATCGCGCCGATTGGAGCCGTCGTGGGGGAGTGGGTCGGATCCAGTGAAGGCTTGGGCTATCTGATGTTACAAGCTAATGCCCGGATGATTATCGATGAAATGTTTGCCGCGTTATTTATTCTGGCAATGCTCTCGATCGCCTTGTATTTCATCACCGATAAATTATTGAAAGCTGCTATTCCTTGGGAGAGCAAATGATTAAGCCCTTGGGAAAGCAAATAACGCTCTCCAAGTATCGAAAGTTCAACAGAACCTAGTAAATCGTAAACCAACAGGACAATTTAAGAAGGAATGATTCGTGAAAATAAACAAATTGATTAGTGCTGTCACTTTAGTTACCTCGCTTATTTCGACTCATGCGCTGGCCGCAGACAAAGAAATGACCTTAATGCTAGATTGGTTCGTCAATCCAAATCATGGCCCCATAGTGATCGCCAAAGAGCGAGGTTACTTCAAGCAACAAGGTTTAAAAGTCAATATTCAAGAACCAGCCGACCCTAGCACTCCGGCCAAGTTGGTTGCAGCAGGTAAGGTGGATATGGCGATTTCATACCAACCTAGTCTAACCATTGATGTGGCAGCCGGTTTGCCCTTAATTCGCTCTGCAACCCTTATCGCAACGCCTTTAAATACATTGATGGTGCTGGATAATGGAAAGAATCAAAATCTTGCAGACCTTAAAGGTAAGAAGATCGGTATTTCGATTTCCGGTAATGAAGGGGCAACGGTGGGTACTATGTTAGCGCAAGAGGGCGTTGAGCTTTCTGATGTGCAAATGATCAATGTTGGCTGGGCGCTATCGTCTTCATTAGCGTCTGGCAAGGTAGATGCGATTTGGGGTGGCCTACGTAACTTTGAAACTAATCAGCTAGCACTAGAAGGTTATAAAGCGAAATCTTTCTACCCTGAAGAACATGGTGTGCCTGCTTATGATGAGTTGGTATTTGTTGCCAATGCTAAAAGCTACGATAAAGAGAAGATCCAAGCTTTCAATAGCGCATTACAACAAGCTACGACTTATATTGTTAATCATCCTGAAACCTCGTGGAAAGAGTTTGTCGCCTACGCACCGGATACGCTAGATAACGAGCTGAATCATCGTGCGTGGAAAGATACTTTAACTCGTTTTGCATTGCGTCCATCGGCGGTTGATCTCAAACGTTATGACGATTACGCCAAGTTTATGTTTGATAAAAAAATCATCGAGACGCTACCAAAAGCAAAAGATTACGTACCGAGCCTTTAAGCTAAAAAATTGAGTTTATTTAATATTACCCATTTGAGATAACCACTTATGAAATACCAAGATTTGATCGACGCTTGTCAGCAAGATTGGCAGCAATACACCGAACATGCTTTCGTTGAGCAATTGGCAAAAGGTACTCTGGAGCAACCTTGTTTTTTACATTATCTAAAGCAAGATTTCTTATTTTTAAAGCAGTATGCACGAGCTTATGCATTGGCGATTTACAAAGCCCGTACTTTGGATGATATGCGCCGTGCTCTACCGACGGTACAAGGTTTACTTGATTCTGAACTGTCGCATCATGTGACTTATTGTGGCCAGTGGGGATTAACCGAAAGTGATTTGGAAAATGAGCCAGAAGATTTTGGCACCGTTGCCTATACCCGTTATGTCCTTGATGCTGGCATGACCGGCGATCTCGTCGATCTTTATGCTGCTTTAGCGCCTTGTTCGATTGGGTATGCCGTGATTGGTAAAAGGTTGATAGAAGGTGCCGATACTGTTTTGGAAGGTAACCCTTATGCGAGCTGGATAAATTTATACGGCGGCGAAGAGTTTCAGTCTGGTGTAGCAAGTGGAGCGGAGCACTTTAATCAACTGCTAGATGAAATCGATATTAATAGTCAGCGTGGCCGAAACTTGATTGAAGTATTTAAAACTGCAACCCGTATGGAAGTAGCTTTTTGGCAACAAGGTTTAAACGTTAAGCAGGGCTAATTGGAGAACTCACATGTTAATTGAACAAATTACTCAAGCGCTAACTTCGTTACGAGAGCAGAAGCCATTGGTCGTGAACATTACGAATTATGTAGTGATGAATAATACGGCTAATGCGTTATTGGCAATTGGTGCCTCTCCCATCATGGCGCATTCAAAACAAGAAATGGCGGAGATGATGTCATTTGCAGGCGCGCTGGTGGTGAATATCGGCACGCTTGATAGTGCTTGGACAGAGCGAATGATGTTTGCCGTCGAGCAAGCCAATGCCAACAACAAAGTAGTGGTGCTTGATCCTGTGGGTTGTGGTGCCAGCCAGCTACGCACCAACACTTCACGTAAAATTGCTCAGTTAGCCAATAAGTTGATCATTCGTGGCAACGCTTCTGAGGTTATTGCATTAGCCGGTGAACAAGCGCAAAGCAAAGGTGTCGATGCTTTAGATAGTAGTGATGCGGCATTAAGCGCAGCCAGCTTCTTGGTTAATGAGTATGGTGCGAATGTGGTGATCTCCGGTGAAACCGACTACATAGTGAGTAATACACAAACCGTAAAACTCAACAATGGCCACTCAATGATGCCATGCGTAACAGGGATGGGGTGTACGCTTAGCGCTTTGACCGGAGCATTTGCCGCCGTCGGTGATGAGTCTGGTTTAGCAGCCACAGCGGTGCTTGGTGTAGCAGGTGAGATTGCTGCGGAGCAAGCGCGCGGTCCGGGTAGTCTGCAAATGGCATTGTTAGATGAGTTATATCAACTTGATGTGCAAACGCTGAGCCAGCGTCTTAAAGTAAAACGTCTTAAATGAGAATATCTAAACCTAGAGCGTGTTGAATAAGGAAGCGCAATGAGCGACTATCGTTTGTATTTGGTCACCGATGATCAACAAGATTTAGCCACACTGAAACGTGTCGTCAGTGAAGCAGTGTTAGGTGGCATTACCATGCTGCAAGTGCGCGAAAAACATGGTGATGTGCGTGCTTTTATTGAACGGGCACAAGCAGTAAAAGATATTTTAACCGGCAGCGGCGTTCCTTTAATTATCAATGACCGAGTGGATGTTGCACTGGCGATTGATGCTGATGGCGTTCATCTCGGTCAGTCGGATATGCCTGCTGACATCGCTCGTCGGTTAATTGGCCCAGATAAGATCCTTGGCTTGTCGATTGAAAACGAACAACAACTTGCACAAGCCGATACGTTACCAATTGACTACATTGGTTTAAGCGCCATTTTTGCCACCCCGACCAAAACCAATACGAAAAATCATTGGGGAATAGATGGTTTGCAAAAGGCGCTGAATACTACCTCGTTACCGATAGTCGGGATTGGTGGCATTAACCAAGGCAATATTCCTGAGTTAATGGCAACGGGCGTACATGGTTTGGCTTTAGTTTCAGCCATTTGTCATGCGCAAGATCCACAAGCTGCGGCCAAATACTTGTTAGGCTTAATGAGGTAACTGTTATTGAATAGACGTGCAGGTAATACTCTGTTACGTCTATTCACTTTGTTATACCAAGAATCCACTTATCATGATGTGAGTTAATAATACGAGACTCTTAAGGGATAAATTCTTGGAACAAACGTCTACCTTTTCGCACTTTCAGCGAGCTTTCAAACGCATCGATCAAAGCAAAAGCTTTCAATGGTTTGTCATTGCGGTGATCATCATTTCAGCCCTAACGGTTGGAGCCCATACCTATTCTTTACCTCCGACGATGGAGTCGGCACTCAACATTATGGATATCGCGATCACGGTATTCTTTTTAGTGGAATTAGTGATCCGCTACCTCGCCAGTGATGGTATCCGCGCTTTCTTTAAAAAGGGCTGGAATATTTTCGATACCATTATTGTTATCGGTAGCTTATATCCAGCGGCAGGCTCGACCATACTGATCGCGAGGCTACTACGCATCTTCCGTGTGTTGCGTTTGGTATCCATGGTTCCGGAGTTACGAGTACTGGTCAATGCATTGATAAAAGCGATTCCTCAGATGGGGTATATCGGGTTATTAATGTTTGTGATCTTCTACATTTATGCCGCAATAGGCAGCATGTTGTTCGCGCACATTAACCCAACCTTGTGGAGTGATGTGTCGATTTCAATGCTAACCCTGTTCCGAGTGGCGACGTTTGAGGATTGGACCGATGTGATGTATGAAACCATGGAAGTCTATTCACTGAGTTGGATCTACTACCTAACGTTCATCTTCCTTACCGCGTTCATTTTCTTGAATATGATGGTCGGTACGATTTTGGAAGTGATGTCAGAAGAGCATAAGCAACTACGTGAAGAGCAAAACCCGGATGCGGATACCATGGCAACTTCACAGGAAATGCAGATACTTAATGAAAAGTTGGATAAGCTACAAGCAACGCTAGCTGAAATGAATAAAAAGCAACCTTAGTTCAAGTGCTTATCTAAATAGTCGAGCAGTAAACGAACTTTAGTCGATAAATGATGGTTGTGAGGGTAGACCGCCCACACACCATCATTTTTTGTTTGGTGTTGAGGCAATAGTGAGATCAATTGACCTGACTCTAGATAACTTTCTACGTAGTAGTCGGGCAGTTGAACAATGCCAATCCCTTTGAGCGCCGCATCCAGCAATGCATAACCATTGTTGCACTTTAACGAGCCATTTACAGTTAACTTCCTATTATGAAAACGCCAATAGTCTAGGGTTCCTACTAGGCAATTATGATGCTTGAGATCGTTCAGTGATTCCGGTTTACCATATTGGCGTAAATATTTGGGCGAGGCGCAGAGATATTGCTGTCTTGGACGTAATTTTTTCGCCATCATACTCGAATCATCCAACGCACCTAAGCGGATCGCTAAATCGACTTTTTCTTCGGTAAGATCGACTAACTGATTGGTTAGCCAAAGCTCGATATTCAAGTCTGGATATAACAAACAGAAGTCATTAATTAACGGCGCAATATGACTTTCACCGTAGGCGATTGGTACCGAAACTTTAAGCTGACCTTGCAGGCTATGATTGAGGTTGGTGACGGACAGTTCAGCTTCTTTCAATTGCTCTAAAATAGCCTGACATTGTGCAAAGTAATTCTGACCAATGTCGGTAAGCTTAACTTGACGAGTCGTGCGATAAAACAATTTTACCGATAGGCGTTTTTCTAACTGATTCACCTGACGGCTGATTTGCGCTGTCGATACCGATAGGTGTTTGGCGGCCAAAGTAAAGCTGCCGGTTTCAGCGACTGCCACAAATTCCGATATTCCTTGCCACTGCATATTTATCACTTATATGTACTAATTGATGTTATATACTATTAATTATTACACATAAGTAAAAGTGTTTTGCAGATTAGACTCTTATCATTTTAAGTAAGCGGACTATACTGAAAGCATAAAGAATCAATCATTAAGTTATTTATTAATAATGCGATGTATCCCGTAATACAGAGGAATAGAAATGACAGCACAAGTAATTAAGTCACGCGCAGCCGTAGCGTGGAAAGCTGGTGAGCCTTTAAAAATGGAAACCGTTGATGTAATGCCTCCACAAGCAGGTGAAGTGCGCGTGAAAATCATTGCCACTGGTGTTTGTCATACCGATGCATTTACCTTATCGGGTGATGATCCAGAAGGCGTATTTCCAGCCATTTTAGGCCATGAAGGTGGCGGTATTGTTGAGTCTGTGGGGGAAGGGGTTACCTCTGTTCAAGTGGGCGATCATGTTATCCCGTTATACACCGCAGAATGTGGTGAATGTAAATTCTGTACTTCGGGCAAAACCAACTTGTGTTCTTCAGTTCGTGAAACGCAAGGTAAAGGGTTAATGCCTGATGGCACGACCCGTTTTTCTATTAATGGTGAGCCGATTTATCACTACATGGGCACTTCTACTTTCTCTGAATACACGGTTCTACCGGAAGTGTCGTTAGCGAAAATTAATCCACAAGCCGATTTAAAAGAAGTCTGCCTACTCGGTTGTGGCGTGACGACTGGCATGGGCGCCGTCACCAATACCGCAAAAGTTCAGCCGGGTGATACGGTAGCTATCTTTGGCCTTGGTGGCATTGGTCTATCAGCCATCATTGGATCGACCATGGCAAAAGCGGGCCGAATCATTGCCATTGATATCAATGAATCAAAATTCGATTTAGCTAAAAAACTTGGTGCAACCGACGTGGTGAATCCAAAAGATTTCGATAAGCCCATTCAAGAAGTGATCGTTGAAATGACCGATGGTGGTGTTGACTACTCATTTGAATGTGTCGGCAATGTACACCTAATGCGTTCTGCGCTTGAGTGTTGTCACAAAGGTTGGGGGGAGTCGATCATCATTGGTGTAGCCGGTGCCGGACAAGAGATCTCAACTCGTCCTTTCCAACTCGTTACAGGGCGAGTATGGAAAGGTTCAGCATTTGGCGGCGTAAAAGGTCGTTCACAGCTACCCGATTACGTAGAACGTTATATGAAAGGTGAGTTTAAGTTGAATGACTTTATTACTCATACTATGGGCCTGGAAGATATTAACGATGCTTTTGATTTGATGCATGAAGGCAAGAGCATTCGTAGTGTTATTCATTTCTAAAGTTCGTAGCTAGGAAACTCGTTGCTCGTGCCTCGAGGTGAAATACGAAAGATCGAGTTTCTATAATAAGAGTTTTCCTAGTGGTTAGTTCAATGAGTTTGAAGGTTAGATCGTAGTTAGGAAACTCGTTGCTCGTATCTCGAAGTGAAATACGAAAAATCGAGTTTCTATTATTAAGAGCTTTTCTAGTGGTTAGTTCAATGAGCTTGACGATTGAATCGTAGCTAGGACACTCTTTATCGAGACACGAGACACGAGACACGAGACACGAGACACGAGACACGAGACACGAGACACGAGACACGAGACACGAGACACGTAAAAATAACAGATGGATATTTATGAAACAGTTGAATTCAAATCAGTGTTTTGGTGGCCAACAACAGCAATTTGAGCATGAATCGCAAGTGCTTAATTGCAAGATGCGCTTTTCGATTTTTTTGCCGCCGCAAGCGTTAGAATCGAATAAAGTACCGGTGGTGTATTGGCTATCAGGCTTGACTTGTACCGATGAAAATTTTGTCCAAAAAGCCGGTGCGCAGCGTATGGCGGCAGAGTTAGGTATTGCGATTGTCGCGCCAGATACTAGCCCTCGTGGTGAGGATGTGGCGGATGATGAAGCGTATGATCTTGGTAAAGGGGCAGGGTTTTATCTCAATGCCACTCAAGAGCCTTGGGTTAAGCATTATCAAATGTATGACTACATTGCTTATGAACTCCCTGCTTTAATTGAAGCGCATTTTCCCATCACGGATAAGCGTGCAATCTCAGGGCACTCGATGGGGGGCCATGGTGCGTTAACGATTGGTTTGCGTAATGCGCCAAGGTTTAAGTCGATTTCAGCATTCAGTCCAATTGTTAGCCCATTGCATTGTCCGTGGGGGCACAAAGCTCTCACTGCTTATTTAGGAGATGACCAAGCATTGTGGGTCAAATATGATGCAGTAGAATTGATGAAAAAAATCAAAGGCAATGAAGCCTACCTACCGCCAATTAAAGTTGACCAAGGTTTAGCGGATAATTTCTTGGAAGAGCAATTAAAACCGCAACTTTTGGAAAATGCGGCGAACGATGTGAACTACCCATTTGAGATTAACCTTCGTGATGGTTACGATCATAGTTACTTTTTTATCGCTAGTTTTATTGATGAGCACTTGAAGTTCCATGCTCAGTATTTGAAGTAAATTTTGAGTAATAAAAAGGGCAGAATCAATCATCTGCCCTTGTTTGTATCTAAATGATTATTGCTTAGATTAACTTGCTGCTTTTTCTACTTCCACTGGTGGCGTAGAGTCACTTTGAGCTTCTTGCTCTTGTTTTTCTTTGATTAGATCATTGAAAGCAATTCGAGCTTCTTGCGCTTCTTGTGAGGCGGCAAGTTTCACTTCTTTCGCAGCCATAGCCTCAGTCGTGAGGGTATCTAATTGTTTTTGTAAATCTGCTGGCACATCACCAAGTTCAAGACCGTTATCACCATAAGTGAGAGCTTCTTCTCGAATTTGTTTTTTCAACTTCCAAATTGCTTTCAGTGCTTGACGTTCATCATCGGCAGCTTCAATCGCTGTCGATTTCAGCTCTTCAAATTTCGCCAGAGCGACACCTTCCGTTGACCAAGGATCGACATCTGGTAAGTCTTCAATGTTGATTACTGGATCTTCGTAACCTTCTTGGTTGGCCAGATCGAAGTTGGCCGCTTTAACGGTCGACATCATTAACATTGCTGAAATGGCAATCAATGGAATACCGGCCACAATTGAAGCGGTTTGTAGTGTTGTTAGGCCACCCATGAACATTAATACTGATGGCATGAATGATAGGGTAAATGCCCAGAATAAACGGTTCCAACGCATCGGCTCTTCAGTTACATCATTTTGTACAACAGAAGCCAAAATGTAAGAAATCGAGTCAAAAGTTGTTGCAGTAAAGATGATACATAGACCGGTAAAGACTACGATAATCAAAGTGCTCATTGGTAATTGATCTAATATTGCAAAGATAGCAGCAGTAGTACCTTGAGCATTTAGGACACTGATAACATCTAATTGACCTGATAACTGAAGTGATAAACCAAAGTTACCGAGAACCATGAAAAATAAGAAACAGCCTAAAGAGCCAAAAAATACTGAACCTGCAACCATTTGTTTAATGGTGCGGCCGCGAGAAATACGAGCAATAAATAGGCCCATGCTTGGTGCAAATACTAGCCACCACGCCCAGTAGAAAATAGTCCAATCTTGTGGGAAGTGGGTATTTTCAAATGAACCGTAACCACCAAAAGGTTCAGCCCAAGAGGCCATAATAAAGAAGTTTGATAGCATTCTTCCTAAAGAATCTAAACCCGTTTCAAGTAAGAATGTGGTTGGTCCAACCGCGAAGATGAAAATTAATAATGCTAAAGCTCCCCAGAAGTTTATGTTACTGAGTAATTGGATCCCTTTCGACATTCCGGCATAAGCTGAATAAGCAAAGATCATAGTACAAACTAATAAAACCATGAGTTGTACACCGGTGGTTTTCGGTGTGCCAAATAAGTGGTGCAGACCTTCGGTGATCAATGGTGAGGCTAAGCCTAGTGTCGTCGCACCACCGCCAAGTAAACCAAAGATAAACATAACGTCGATGGTTTTACCCAAACCACCTTGAGCGCGCTTTTCACCAATGATAGGCATCAGCGCAGCTGAAACCTTTAAAACGGGTTGTTTACGAACATAGAAGAAGTAGGCAATTGGAATTGCAGGTACAAGATAAATAGACCAAGCAATTGGACCCCAGTGGAAAATGCCATAAGTTGCTGCCCAACGGACCGCTTCTTCACTTCCTGGCGCTAATTGAAATGGTGGATTTTGATAATAAAACGCCCACTCGATAGTCCCCCAATATAAAATACTGGCACCGATACCACCACAAAATAGCATGGCAGCCCAAGATGCCGTTTTGAATTCAGGTTTTTCGTCAGGATCACCGAGTTTGATTTGGCCAATGTCTGAAAAAATGATGTAAATCATAAAGAAGAAAGAGGCAAGCCCAAGAATGAGATAAAGTGCCCCAACTTTATCGGTCATAAATGTTTTGGCTAGTGCGACCCAATTCTCTCCTTTTTCAGGGAAAATCATTAAAGGGATGATGGCACATAAAAGAACGATAATCGCACCAAAGAAGGTGGGGTTATCTATAAGTGAAAAAGAATTTTTTTGCGTGTTCATTAACTAACTCCTAAGCAAAATACAGCAATCCATTAACACATAAAACCATACTATATCTGTGTGTTTATATGAAAAATAAGCTTCTTTATATAGAAAACTAAGATCAAAGTCGAATAAATTGAATGTAGATAACATCTTTAATTTTAAAGTATTTATGTCAATGTAAGTTGGGTTTTTGTTATTGATGCAATGAATGGTTTTTATTCTTTGGGTGGTTTTATTTGTTAGCAGTACCAATTGTTAATTTTTATCTAGAATAAAACCGTGCGATTGCCTTCTATTGTTTCAGTGGTTACTTTTGCTCTCTTTTTTTGTTTTTACATTTGAAGTGGATTTTTATTGATAAACTTTGTTGCTAAAATTCATGAATTTTGACTTTATTGTCGCTAACTTTTGAAAATTTTAGTTATTTCTAACTTTTTCTTTTCTCAGTTTTCTTCCTTAAATTGTTCTCTACCTGTTTTTTGATCGGATAAAATTGGCTCGACCATCATACGAATTGTTGCTTTGTGAAAAGTTAGTTTTCATTTTTGCATGGTGAGTTGTTGTGTTTATGTAAGCATAATAGCCTAAATGTAACTGGATATTTTTAAATGTAATGTTTTAATTTTATTTGGTGAGATTTGTTGTTTTTGAAGTGTGTGTATTTTGTACATTATCAATGTGATAACGATATACATTTGAAACAATAGATTTAAAAAAAGCAGTAAATGTTAGCTAAAAGTCGCGAAATGTGATGATTAGTTAATAAAACTGCGTTGTTTACCACTTGGTTGTTTCGTTTATATCCACAATGTGACAGCAACCCTTAAACATCGAGAATTAGAATGGAAGCCTCAAGATATAGAAGTATCTTGGTGAGAGGAGGGATGTTTATTGCAGCTCTACTCTTGTCAGGATGCAAATCTGCTTTGCTTGATCCTAAAGGGGTCATAGGCATTCAAGAAAAAGAACTGATCATCACAGCGCTATTGCTGATGTTGATTGTGGTTATTCCCGTGCTCTTAATGACAGTATTTTTTTCATATAAGTATCGTGCGAGTAATACTGGTGAAAAATACGACCCAGAATGGGCACATTCAACCAAGATTGAAGTAGTGGTGTGGACCGTTCCAATTATTATTATTGCCATTTTAGGTACGATCACTTGGCGCACTACTCACGAGTTAGAGCAGTCTAAACCGTTAGTGAGTGATATTGATCATATGACGATTGAAGTCGTTTCTTTGGATTGGAAATGGTTGTTTATTTACCCCGACCAACATATTGCGACGGTCAATTATGTCGCTTTCCCTAAAGATATTCCGGTTAAGTTTAAAGTCACTTCAGACAATATCATGAACTCTTTCTTTATTCCTCGTCTTGGCAGTCAGATCTATGCTATGCCAGGCATGATGACTAGCGTCCACTTAATGGCTAATGAAGCGAATGACTACAAAGGTATTTCGGCTAGCTACAGTGGTGCTGGTTTCTCTGGGATGAAATTTACCGCTCATGTTACTGATACTACCGAGCAATTTAATGACTGGGTAAACAGCGTTAAAGCGGATAAGAATGCTTTAGTGATGAATGACTTTGATGGCTATCGTCAGCTTGCTAAACCAAGTGAAAATGTGCCAGTGACTTATTACTCCAGTGTTCCTGAGCATTTGTTTGCTGATGTGGTGAAGCAATACAAAGGTTCTCTGAATTCATCTGATGAAGAGATGAGTAAAGGACATCATATGGACATGGCACAAAATTAAAGGGTAGAAAATACTATGTTTGGAAGTATATTTGGAAGACTTTCCCTCGACAGCGTGCCATACCATGAACCTATTATTGTGGTGACATTGGCCGTTATCGCGTTGGTCGGGCTTGCGTTAGTTTCAGCCATTACTTATTACGGTAAATGGCAGTATTTATGGTCAGAATGGTTCACTTCTATTGACCATAAGAAAATTGGTTTTATGTATATCGCGGTGGCATTAATTATGTTGATTCGAGGTTTCTCGGATGCAGTAATGATGCGTAGTCAGCAGTTACTTTCTTCAGCAGGAGATGCTGGCTACTTACCACCAGAACATTATGACCAAATTTTTAGTGCTCATGGCGTAATCATGATTTTCTTCGTGGCGATGCCGATGATCATTGGTTTAATGAACATCGTAGTACCACTGCAAATTGGTGCGCGTGATGTAGCATTCCCGTATTTGAATAACTTGAGTTTCTGGTTGTTCGTTGTAGGGGTGATCTTAACTAACGTTTCTTTAGGGGTAGGTGAGTTTGCTCGTACGGGTTGGTTAGCATATCCACCTTTATCTGGCATTAAAGCGAGCCCTGGAACCGGGGTTGATTACTGGATTTGGGCGTTGCAAATATCCGGTGTCGGTACCACGTTATCTGGGGTGAACTTCTTCACTACCATTATGCGTATGCGTACGCCATCGATGCCAATGATGAAGATGCCGGTGTTCACTTGGGCTTCATTGTGCGCCAATATCTTAATTATTATCTCGTTCCCAATTTTGACAGTAACCATTGCGTTATTGACACTTGATCGTTACATCGGTACCCATTTCTTTACTAATGATATGGGCGGCAACATGATGATGTACGTCAACCTTATCTGGGCATGGGGACATCCGGAAGTTTATATCTTAGTACTGCCGATATTCGGTGTGTATTCAGAGGTAGTAGCGACCTTCTCTCGCAAGAAATTGTTTGGCTATACTTCATTAGTTTGGGCAACAGTTGTGATCACTATCTTAGCCTTTGTGGTTTGGTTGCATCACTTCTTTACTATGGGATCGGGTGCCAATGTAAATGCCTTCTTTGGTATTGCTACCATGATTATCTCCATTCCAACCGGGGTTAAGATCTTCAACTGGCTATTTACTATGTATCGTGGCCGTGTTGAGTTTACTTCTCCAATGCTTTGGACCATTGGCTTCCTAATAACCTTTACCGTTGGTGGTATGACAGGGGTATTGATGGCCGTTCCGGGTGCAGACTTTGTATTGCACAATAGTTTATTCCTGATTGCTCACTTCCATAATGTGATTATCGGTGGTGTGGTATTTGGTTGTTTTGCTGGTGTAACCTATTGGTTCCCGAAAGCGACAGGTTTTACCTTGAATGAAGCTTGGGGCAAGCGAGCATTTTGGTGTTGGATTATTGGCTTCTTATTTGCCTTTATTCCGCTGTATGCACTTGGTTTTATGGGCATGACTCGTCGTTTGAGCCAACATATTGATCCTGAATACTTCCCACTATTAGCAACCGCAGCATTCGGTACTTTCATTATTTTCTGTGGTGTTTTATGTCAAGCTATTCAATTTATTGTCAGTGTACGCGATCGTGAACAAAACCGCGATCTAACGGGTGACCCGTGGAATGCTCGTACTCTTGAGTGGTCAACATCATCACCACCGCCATTTTATAATTTTGCAAAAATCCCGAAAGGCGATGAAATTGATGCCTTCTGGTATCAAAAACAACGCGGTGAAGCTGGCGTAGAAGCGACATTGTCAGAGAAGGAAGAGTACTCTCCAATTCATATGCCGAAAAATACCGCAACGGGTATGGTTATCTCTGGTTTTGCTTTGATCTTTGGTTTCGCCATGATCTGGTACATGTGGTGGTTAGCTGCGGTTGGTTTCGTTGGCATTATCGTGACGTCGATTGTTCATAGCTTTAACGAAGATCGTGATTACTACGTATCGGTTGAAGAAATTAAAGCAATTGAGCAAGCTAATAAAGAGCAGCTTCGCAAAGCAAAAGCTCAGCAAAGTACATCAGCGGATGATGAAGATATGGGGGTTGATTATGCACGCTAATACTGCGGTTGAGCATGGTCATCATGATGATCACGATCATCATGATGCAAATGAAATGAAGCAATATGGCTTTTGGATTTACCTGATGAGTGACTGTATTTTATTTGGCTCGTTATTTGCCACTTATGCGGTATTGGTCAATGCCACTGCGGGTGGTCCAACAGGTAAAGATATTTTTGAACTGCCATTTGTATTTGTTGAAACCATGTTACTGCTTTTAAGTAGTATCACTTTTGGTTTTGGCATTATTGCAATGAAGCGTGAAGATGTAGCTGGTTTAAAGCGTTGGTTATTCATTACCGCTTTACTTGGACTTGGTTTTATCGCGATGGAAGTATATGAGTTCCATCATTTGATTGCAGAAGATTTTGGACCACAACGTAGTGCGTTTTTATCAGCATTTTTTACTTTAGTAGGGACGCATGGATTGCACGTGACTTTTGGCTTAATTTGGTTAGTGACTTGTTACTTCCAATTAAGCACTAAAGGTTTGAATGATTTAATGAAAGGCCGTTTTTACTGCTTAAGTTTATTCTGGCACTTCTTAGATATCGTTTGGATTTGTGTATTCACTATCGTGTACTTATTGGGGGTGATCTAATGTCTCATTCAGCTGTATCAAAAGAGCAGCCAAATTCAGGTGCTAAAGGTTACATCATTGGCTTTATTGCTTCGCTTATCTTGACTATTATTCCATTTTACTTTGCCTACACTGGAGTACTGTCTCGAGAAGTAACCATTGAGATTTTGATCATTACCGCAGTGTTACAATTACTGGTTCATTTAGTGTACTTCTTACATATGGATAGTTCAGAGAAAGGTCGATTTAATGCGCTTTCTTTTGCGTTTACTGCCGTGATTGTTTTCATCGTCATTGCTGGTTCGATTTGGATTATGTGGAACTTGAACAACAATATGATGATGTAGGTCTGCGGATGCTGAAAGAATACTTATCAATAACCAAACCAGGCATTATTGTTGGTAATTTAATTTCTGTTTTAGCTGGTTACTTTCTAGCGGCTAAATCAGAGCCAGCCACATTGAGTTTATTGTTATTCACTATGCTAGGCGTAGCTTTAGTCATTGCCTCTGGCTGCGTGATTAATAACATTTTTGATCGCGATATCGATTTTAAAATGTCACGAACTCAAAATCGCACCATGGTCAAAGGTGAAATTAAGGTTGATCATGCCTTTCTTTATGCTTTGGTGATGTTACTGGCTGGCACTGGATTACTTTATAAAATGGCTAATCCATTGTCGGCAGTGATGGTGTTATTAGGTTATGTGTTTTATGTGTTCTTTTACACCATGTGGTACAAACGCACCTCGGTATACGGCACTTTAGTGGGCAGTGTATCGGGGGCGATTCCACCACTGGTCGGTTACCTTGCGGTGACCAATTACATTAGCTTTGAAGCAGTATTGTTATTTAGTTTGTTCTGTTTATGGCAAATGCCGCATTCGTATGCAATTGCGATGTTCAGAATGCAAGACTACCAAGAAGCAGGTATTCCTGTATTGCCTGTGGTAAAAGGAATTCAGCGTGCTCGTCAACATATGATGGCATATGTGGTCGCATTTTCGTTGGTTGCACTTGGTTTGTATGTTTTTGGACACACAGGTTATGAATATTTAGCGGTGGCGGCATTAGCTTGCTTCGTGTGGTCAAAAGTCACCTTTAGAAGCATGGATCAATCGAATTACATTCAATGGTCTAAATCAGTATTCAAAACCTCGTTATTAGTTGTGATGGCATTTAGTACTGTATTAGGTTTGGAGTTAATCCCAATTTCAGTTTTGTAGTTTATTTTTCTAAAAATGCCAATTTTTTAAAGTGATGTTTCTAGTAAATTTATATTTCAAAAATGATGGTTTTATTTTTCATTAATGTATACATAATGTAACAAAAGATGTTGTGTTGTAGATGTTCTGTTTCTTTGTTGCCTTACATCTACCTCACGATAAATGTTTGCACTGCATGTAGCGTCGCTGAAATGAACTGAGGCATTAGGCTTTAGAATGTTTCAATTGGAATAGCGATGTATCTCCCGTGTAAACCTAGTTAAACTCCAAGTTAGCTAGTAAAAATGAAAAACACCAAGCCTCCCCTGCTTGGTGTTTTTTTATGTATGATTTCTCCTTTAAATGCACAAATAACACTCGCCTAAAAATCAAACACGCATTACACTCAGCGGCCGTTCTGACCTCTTTAGTTTTCTCTAGATTCCTCTTTTAGAGAAGAGAGGCAGCGTGTGTTTTTTTAAGGATAAAAATGAACGTTGTTTTGACTGAAGATGTGATTCATATATCTCAAGTTAATGAGTCACTATTTGATGCGATTGCCAAAAATATTGCTCACCAAGGTTACAGTATTCACTCTAATGCACTTCCTGCTGATTTAGTAAATCAACTGCATCAACATGTACATAGCATGCCAGATGATAACTTTAAGCGGGCAGGGATTGGACGTGAAGATAATATGATGCTCAACCAATTTATACGCAAAGATGAAGTGTGTTGGATTAATGGTGAAAGTTTAGCTGGAAAGGCATGGCTTGCTTGGGCTGATGAGTTACAACGCTATTTAAATCGACATCTATTTTTAGGCTTATTTTCATTTGAAAGCCATTTTGCACATTACTCACCTGGCGATTTTTATAAAACTCATAAAGATGCCTTTAAAGGTGAATCTAATCGTATCCTCAGTCTCGTAGTGTACTTAAATCAGAGTTGGACCAAAGAAGATCAAGGTGAGTTGGTTATCTATCAAGATGATACACGAGAGGAGTTGGTTAGAGTGACGCCGAACTTTGGTACGATTGTTCTTTTTCTTAGTGAAGATTTCCCTCATGAAGTCTTACCTGCAACTCGTGATCGATATTCAATCGCCGGTTGGTTTCGAGTGAATGGTTCTGGCGTTAATAAGGTCGATCCTCCTCGTTAATTCAAAGCTGTTGGTTTTTTAAATCTTAAGTGATTTATTTTTATAAAGAAATATTCCCATGACACCATTATTTTCTAATATGATTAGAAGATGAATTATAGAAGGGGGGCTAGAGTTGAAAATTACATGGATTGAAGAGTGGCTTCCTGGCTTATCTCAATTAAAAAACTATGACAAAGCTTGGCTTGGTGATGATCTTCGAGCTGCGCTTTCTGTGGTGGCAGTTGCCTTACCTGTTGCTATTGCTTATGCCGAATTAACTGGAGTCAGTGCGATTGTCGGGTTGTACTCTTGTGTGTTGCCTATGTTGGCATATGCTTTTATGGGGACTTCACGCCAACTCATTGTTGGTCCAGATACGGCAACTTGTGCGGTAATTGCGGCGGTTGTAACACCACTTGCTGCTGGCGATGCGGTAAGACATTGGCAACTCGTTATTACCATGACTGCCATGACTGGCGTGTGGTGTTTAATTGCCAGTAAGTTTAAGTTGGGTGTGTTTGCTGATTTTCTCTCTGGCCCAATTTTATTAGGCTTATTAAATGGTGTCTCAATTACTATTATAGTTGGTCAATTTTTTAAAGTTTTTGGTATTACTTATAACCAACCATACCTCATTGAGCAGATATGGGAGGCTCCTTCGCAATTAGTGAATATCCATTGGCAAACACTGTTGGTCAGTGCTGTGACGGTTGGGGTCTATATTTGTTGTAAGAAGTTACGCCCGGCTTGGCCTGCGGCAATGCTTGCTATTATTATCGCGAGTCTTTTTGTTTGGATAGGTGATCTTCAATCGGTTGGGGTGAGTATCGTTGGGATAGTCGAGGGTGGTCTACCTGTTTTTCAAGCACCAGAGTTTGATATTGGTTTAAGTCGTGAACTTGTGATGCCAGCGCTCAATTTAGCTATGGTGAGTTTTGTCAGTATGATGATTACTGCGCGCAGTTTTGCCGCCAAGAATGGTTATGATATTGATGCTGATAAAGAGTTTCGCGCACTTGGTATGATTAATATTGCCTCAGCATTTTCTCAAGGTTTTGTGGTGAGTGGCACTAGTTCAAGGACTGCCGTCAATGATGCTAATGGCGGTAAAACTCAGTTGGTCTCGATAATTTCTGCGATTATTATTGCCATTGTGGCGGTAGTGGCTTATCAGCCGTTGCAATTTATTCCAGTGGCAGCACTTGGTGTCATTTTGATTGTCGCTTCTATTTCTTTGATTGATTTAAAAGGGATTTGGGGGTTGCGCAAACGTGATAAAGACGCCTTTTATCTATCCTGTATTACTTTTATTGCTGTGTTGGTGGTTGGTGTTATTCCTGGCATCACCTTGGCAGTATTGCTCGGTTTGTTCCAGTTCTTGCGTATTGTGATGCGCCCAACTGATCAAGTGCTGGGTATCGATACCAAAGGCACAGTAAGAAGTTTAGGTAAATCAGGTAAAGCTAAAGCAATTCCTGGCTTAGTGATTTATCGTTTTAATTCACCTCTTACCTACTTTAATGCCGCACACTTTAAGCGTCGTTTATTACATAAGGTGGCGGAGGCTGGATCGAATGATGTCAAATACGTGATTATTGATGCGGTGGCCAGTTTCACGCATTTGGATCTTACTGTTATGTCGGTGATTAATGATATTCAAGCGATCTTAAAAAAGCGTGGTATTCGATTGGTACTGGCTGGTCATAAGAGACGCTTAAAGCGATGGTGTGATTTAGCCGGAGTTAAAGTCGGTGAAGATGGTATTCGGATCCGCGCCGATATGTACCTAGCTATTAAGATGAGCGGTTGTTATCAAGAAGCAGTGAATGAAGGGCAGGTTCCTGAAGTGAAGAAGGAGAAACTATCTGAAGAGCGAGAAAAACTTCAACCTGAAGTGTAGTTTTGTGCTTAAGTTATCTAGATATATATTCAATAAAAAACGAGCTCATGATGAGCTCGTTTTGGTATCAAACTATGGTTGTTTGAGGCTATGATTTCTTAAAGACTATGACTCTTAAAGATTAGGGTTATTCGAGATTAACCATCTTGGCGAATCAGGTAATCAAATGCGCTTAAGCTCGCTTTTGCGCCGTCACCCATTGCAATAATGATTTGCTTATAAGGTACGGTTGTTGCGTCACCTGCTGCAAACACACCCGGCATGCTAGTCTCACCGCGATCATTTACCATGATCTCACCACGCTCTGATAGTTTCACTTCGCTGTCTTTTAACCATTCAGTATTCGGTACTAGGCCAATTTGAACAAAAATACCCGCTAGTTCGATTTCTTTAATTTCATCGGTGTTGCGGTCTTTGTATTTTAGACTTGTAACACGTTTACCATCACCAATGACTTCTGTGGTTTCCGCCATGGTAATAATGTCGATGTTAGGCAGTGAGTTCGCTTTGTTAATGAGTACTTGGTCTGCGCGTAGACCATCAGCAAACTCCAGTACAGTTACATGCTCAACAATACCTGCCAGATCAATCGCGGCTTCAATACCTGAGTTTCCGCCACCGATAACCGCAGTTCTCTTGCCTTTAAACAATGGGCCATCACAGTGTGGGCAGTAAGCGACACCTTTGTTACGGTATTCCTGCTCACCCGGAACATTCATTTCACGCCAGCGAGCCCCAGGGCTAAGGATGATACTTTTACTCTTTAATGTCGCACCGCTTTCAAGAGCAACATGAATCAGGCCATCTTCATTATGTGACGCGCCCATGATTTTATCGGCTTGTTGTTCGGTTACGACATCAACATCGTATTCTTTTAGATGCTCAGCCAGATCAGTCGCTAATTTCGGCCCTTCAGTACGTTTTACCGAGATGAAGTTTTCAATCGCCATGGTATCCATAACTTGTCCACCAAAACGTTTAGCCACAACACCAGTGCGAATACCTTTACGTGCGGCGTATAGAGCAGCGGCACTACCACCAGGGCCACCACCAACTACCAATACATCGTATGGAGATTTTTCGTTTAAGCTTGCAGCGGCTTTTTCTGCTGCTCCATCGTCAAGTTTGCCAAGGATTTCATTTAGCGTCATACGGCCTTGGCCAAATAATTCACCATTCACAAATACACTTGGTACCGCCATGATATCTCGATTCTTCACTTCATCTTGGAAGAGCGCGCCATCAATCATGGTAGTACGGATATCAGGGTTGATGGCTGACATCATATTGAACGCTTGTACGACATCTGGGCAGTTTTGACATGACAGAGAAATAAATATTTCTACATCAAGCTTTTTACCTAGTTGACCAATTTGCTCTATCGTTTCGCTTTCTAACTTGATTGGGTGGCCGCCAGAGTGCAATAGAGCTAATACTAATGACGTAAACTCATGGCCCATTGGTAGACCAGCAAAACGTAACTGTGTACCTTTTTCTGGGTTAACCACAGACATGACAGGCTTACGGTCGCTAGCTGCGTCATCGCGTACCACGGTAATGAATGAGCTTAATTCAGCTATTTCATTGGCAAGGGCAAGAATATCCTGCGCGGCTTTGCTTTCATCTAGGCTAACCACTAATTGGATATCATGTTTTACATTGGCTAAATATTGTTCTAATTGTTGTTTAATCGCTTGTTCAAGCATGTTATGACACCTTACTTTTAAAAATGAGAGTTCTTTTAAAATGAGAGTGGTTACCCTGGATAAATTAAATTTCGAAAATAAAAACAGGGGTGAGAGCTAGCCAACGGTATAGGTCGTCAGAAGTAATACCATCAACTAGCTCTCAAATTAGCCGTCAATAATGGGGAGTTATTAACGGCTTATTAGGACTAGTGGCTAATTAAATTTTGCCTACTAGGTCAAGTGAAGGTGCTAGTGTTTCTTCGCCTTCTTTCCATTTTGCAGGGCATACTTCACCTGGGTGCGCTGCAACGTATTGTGCTGCTTTCACTTTACGAAGTAGGTCTTCTGCATCACGACCAATACCTTCAGCTGTGATTTCCATTGCTTGGATCGTACCTTCTGGGTCGATTAAGAATGTTGCACGGTCTGCAAGACCTTGACCTTCACGCATAACACCGAAGTTGTTAGTGATGTTGCCTGTTTGGTCACCTAGCATGTAGTACTGAATTTTACCGATAGTGTCAGAGCTATCGTGCCACGCTTTGTGAGTGAAATGAGTGTCAGTTGATACTGAGTAAACTTCTACACCACGTTTTTGTAGCTCTTCGTAATGATCAGCAAGGTCGCCTAATTCTGTTGGACATACAAACGTGAAGTCTGCTGGGTAGAAGAAAAATACTGCCCACTTACCTAGTACGTCTTTTTCTGAAACCTCAACAAATTCACCGTTTTTGAATGCTGTTGCGTTGAATGGTTTGATTTGTGTATTGATCATAATTTCTTTCCTTTATGTACAATCTAATAATTATTTAAATTTAATTAATCAGTGTGTTGCTTTCGGTTAGTATATTCACATTGTTTGATTGCTTTGAAAAATAGATTGTTCTTATTGTATTGATAGGTTAATCCTATTGAGTTTTTAAAAAAAACGAAGATTGTTTAATAACAGCAACAATATCTAATTAACGATAAATGAGATAAGCTAGACGTATACTTTCCTTTTCTATAAGTAGTCCCACCTCAGTAATGAAAATACCTAAACAAATGCAATCTTTGGTTGAAGATGGCGTCGTTGATGACGTAGTGAGCCAACTTATGAGTGGCAAAGAAGCGTCAGTCTATATCGTCCGTTGTGGTGACGAAATTCGTTGCGCTAAAGTGTATAAAGAAGTCAATCAACGTAGCTTTAAGCAAGCGGTACAATATCGAGAAGGGCGTAAAGTAAAAAACAGCCGCCGTGCTCGCGCCATGGAAAAAGGCTCAAAATTTGGCCGTGGTGAACAAGAAGCGGTTTGGCAAAGTGCCGAAGTCGATGCGCTCTATGCCTTGAAATCCGCCGGAGTGCGAGTGCCAGAACCTTACGGGGTAGTGGATGGCGTATTATTAATGGAGCTCATTACCGACGAAGAAGGCTTTGTTGCGCCGCGTTTGAATGATGTTTCTATGTCCGCTGAACAAGCGTTAGAAGATCATGATGAAATGATCGAGTACATCAAACGTATGTTATGCGCAGGGATTATTCATGGAGATTTATCAGAATTTAATGTGCTGGTGGATGAATATGGGCCAGTGATCATCGATTTACCCCAGGCTGTCAATGCCTCCGCCAATAATAACGCGGAATGGATGTTTGCCCGTGATGTAAACAACATGCGCAGCTACTACAGCCAATATGTACCAGAGTTAGAGCAGACCGAATACGCCAAAGAAATGTGGCAGTTATATCAAGCTGGCGAGTTATTTCCCGAGACTAAATTGACAGGGATGTTTGTCGAATCCGACAAATTAGCTGATGTAGAATCCATCTTAGATGAAATAGATGCTGCAAGGTTGGAAGCAGAAACTCGAGAATTAAGAAAGAGTGAATCAGAGCAATAATAAAAGAAAAGCGGGCGGTGGTTCAAATCCCGCCAGCATCTGAACTTGATTCTATTTTCTAAATTCCAAAAATCAAAAAGGCCGCTAAGCTTTAAACTTAGCGGCCTTTCCAATCGATTGGTGGAGCTGGCGGGAGTTGAAATGGTTTCTCACTTCTCATGAATTCAGTAACTTATATCGATGTTGCCAATTTGGTGTTGCATTGGATGTTACATCAATTTCCTGCTTCAAAAGGAACTGAACCCGCGTCCATGTATTACTAAATCATTTAAAAATGCTAACTTTTTATAGCAATTTAATCTAAAGCAATAGCGCTGATATTGAGTATTTTACCCAGCCTCACCATCTATTAGTAGCGATTTTAACACATCGGGAGAAGACGGTAGCATTCCGACTTTTAAGCCAAATGGTTTGAATACCTTGTTGAGAATCTCTGTATTGTAGCTGCCCCGATCATTCTCTATATCTGAGAGTGTTTTTCTTGAGACATCGACAAGTCTTGCGAACACATCCTGTTTGAGTCCCAGTATATTAATGCGTAAACTTTTCAACGCTTGGCCTTGTGTTAGCTCTCCAAGCAATAAGTGTTTGATGATTTTGTTTGCCTCGGTTTTGCGTTCTGCTGCACTTACTGCTTTGGCGTTTTTTGAGGTTTTCGATCTAGTCGGAGTATTAAGTTGCGATCGTTCTTTGGTTGAATGAGTTGTGTTCGTCCCAGTCTTGGGCTGATGTTGATTTCGGTTTGCTCTTAGACGAGCAACGGTATCTTGTACGGACTCTTTATTGCTTGGCTTATTCATAGTAGCCCCCATTTAGTGAGCTTTTCTGATATATGATTAAGTCCAACGGCTGGCATCTCTAAGATTTGTTCTGGTACTCCTCGTAATGCTAGTCTCTGCTTTAAATCAATGCATTTACTTGCAGTAACCTTTAGCTCTTGTAATAACACTTCTTTTGGCACGAGATCAGATAAGGTGTCCGCTATTCCTACGAAGTCGTAAGTTCCGCCAACCTCTAGTGGGGCTTTCCATTTTGTTGTTCTTGGAATGCCTTCAGGATCAGCTTTCATTGGTGCGAAGTCGTAAACGGGAGCAAGCTTTATGACTCCATCACCTTTTAAGAATGAAGTGTTTCTGCCATGGTTATCACTATTACCAAACAAGATGTTGAGTAGATCTCTCTTCACCCATTCAATGACGAAAGCTTGGGTATCAAACCTATACCCTTGGTGTTTAACCATATTGCTTTCAGTAATTTTTTCTATGAGAGTTCGGATTGTTGTTTCGTGATCAAGAGTGACCCCAGCGCCTTTGTTCAAAATGGAATACACAGATTCCATGCCAAATCTCTCTATTTGTTGCTCAATAATTTGAACATCAAATCGAGGAAGCCACAAGGAAGGGGAGTTTAATCCTTCCTCCAAGCGCATACCGTCGGTGGAGATCGTTTCAACTCCCATTTCAGTTAGCTCGTGGTAGAAGTAGAACTCAGCTCTTAGAATATTACAGTCGATGGTGCTTCTTGAGCCTCTAGGGTACTTTACTAAGTAATGTAAGTCGTGGTTGCTATTGTCATCTTGGTATGGGTCAATCCATATTTTTTCGCTGCCAGATCCATGATCGAAACCACATCGGAGGATCAGTTTTGGCGCTTCACCTCCAGCCCCTGTTGCACCACCTGCGGCTGCCCCTCTTTGCTGTGCATAGTCGAGGAAATCACCTGCTCGATTTTTAACATCATCAACAGAGAAGTAGAGGTTGTCTGCTACTTCGTAGCGCTCAGGAAGAGAGTCTTTTATTCTTAAGTTACCAATAGGCGACATTGTGCCAAACTTGAGCAAAACATAGTCTTGTTCATCAGAACTAAGGTCTTCAATATCTAGGTGTTTGACCCAGTATCGTCTACTCGCGCCACTAGGCATAATATCGTCTAGAAACTTTAACCATCCAGGTTTACCCATGTCATCAAAAAAGAATGAGACAGGGTGGTTTAGTGAAACAGCGTGAAAGTCATCTTTATCGTGATGTTCTAGCGCATAGTCGCTGAGGTAGTTGAGTTCAGTCACTCGGAAATTATGTTGGTTACTTTTAGGGAATGAGATGATACCAATATCTATCCATTCACCTCTGATAAAAGCTTGTACGGTTAGTTCTTCCATCGACAACACCTCTACTTACCAATGAGTAAAATTTTACTCGTAAAGTCATTTTTTTTCAAGTTATGAGTAAAACTTTACTCATAAATGTGTGGCAGGGCTCTTTATGAGTAAATGATTACGCATGGATTGGAATCCAGTAATAAAATGGGTGTAAGTATTTATGTTTAGCATAGTCAGACATAGAAAAAATACTGAATAAGTGCTCTTCTGTAAAAGGAAACACCGTCTTTACCTGAGTGGACTTTTTCATAGGTAGTTTGTAAAAAACATTGTCAGATACATAACCATGAGATTTAGCCCAAGCCATGAAGGTAGACATTTTTTGGATATGACCTTTGGCGGTTTCTAGTGAAATGTATTTTTTCTTTTGAGGAAGTGATTCATTTTTTGCAATTAAGTCAAAACCTTGTAAACCTTCTAGCTCAGGATACTTCTGTGGATTCTTCGGTCTATAACAGTATGCTTTGGCAATTTGTTCGGCACCACTACGGTCGAGTTCGTTGAGATCCAAAAAGTCCATAAAATTCAGAATCATTCGGATAATGTCATGATCCTGACAAATATTTTTTTTCTTTGATTTTCCGAGCTTTAGTCGGTATTCAGTATATTCATTGAGAATGTCAAAGCATGTTTTTGGCTCTACGGTTTTTTGACTTTTGGGTACAGGGCGTTCAAGCAGCAGAGGGTTAGAGCCTGTATCTGTCATGTTGTTATAGTGATGAACTGCTTCATTTGTAATAATGCAGGCAGTTGCATTTGAAGATGCCATATATAATCCTGTTTATTGTTTAATTTTGTGGCCTTCAATTAATGTAAAGAGGAAAGTATGTGTTCGTAAAACATTATCTTTCTGTTTTTAAGTTATTGTTTTTATTTATGAAAATCCAAATCAAGGTGATATCCTTTGTTTGTTAACATTGGTTTTTTATATTAAGTATATGTTTTTAAAGGTATTAATTTTTGTTTTCTGGGCGTGAATTCACGCCCGTTTTTTTGTGAACTATATCACTTTCTTGTGGAGTAAATATCTTGACCTGATAATGTGAGCATTTTTTGTGGGGTTAGGGTCTATTAAGTTAATAACTTCCCTAAGTTGATGGGTCTCTAGCCCTTTACCATATCGATCGTAAGTGATGTTGTTTTGAGCGTGACCGAGTAATTCACCAGCCACGATATGTGAAATCTGGTGCTTCTTGAATTGAGTGGCAACAGTATGTCTGAATGAGTGAAAATCATGCCCTCTACCAAACCCTAGTTTGCTTTTTAAGCGTCCAAACCACTTTGATGCAGGGGAGCCAAACCCATCCCTAGACTTTTTTAGTTCAGGAAAGACTCGCTCATGCTGCACTGATTGCACAAACTCAATGAAACCATGAGCAATTAATTGATCGTGGATTGGGACTATGCGGCGGCTGGTCTGATTTTTTAGTTTCTGTCCCTCAAACCTGTCATCGATTTGAATGACCTAGATGCCCTCAAATTGACAAATGTCGGCTCTATAAAGCTGGCAAAGCTCGTTTAGTCTTGCCCCAGTGAAATATCCCAACAATGGGAGCCAAAAGTAATAAGGGGGTCTGTGCTGGTGTTTGGTGCTAGCGATAGCACCAAAAATTTTCTCTAGCTCAATTGGGGTGTAAGCGTTTTTAGCTTCACTATCTCGACGAGTTTTTTTGAACCTGATGGCTTTGAATGGATTGATATCTGTGAGTTCATTTAATTGGCACCATTTAAAGAACCCAGACATTTTCTGGCAGTAGTCCTTGACTGACTCATCGCTTAAAGTCGGCAGTCCTAACTCGTTGTTTCGCTTAATCGCATCATGCCCTGATAGCCCATTAAATTGTTTGTGTTTTTTTAGGTTCGTTGGGTAGTTACGTAGGAGTGATGACACCGCTTCAGCATCAGAACGTCGAATTGCTCTCAAATGAGGCTTGCCAATAAGATCAAGAACAATCCTACATTTGGCTTCTAACATCGCTGCCGCTTTCGATGAGATGTGCTCGGCTTTGTACTTACAAAAGCGTTCTAGCGCGTCATATCACGAGGCTTCTTTTGTTGAGGGGGTCTTTACTTGTGAAATGGTAGAGGTGGAAGGGTGTTTCTCAAGTGATGTTGCTGCCAAGATAGTCTTGCGAATCTGAATTTCAAGCTCAAGAGCCATAACAGTTGCTTCGGCTTTATCTGAGGTTTTAAGGGAGCGTTTTATTTCTCGGCGATCACCAAATAGGTGACGATGATGAGGGGGACTTGGTAGCGAAATTGCCAAGTTCCTGACTTTGAGATGTGTAGGTAGCGCATGTTTTAGTACCAAACGTTAGTACAAACAGCCTAAACCCAAGTATTAAAGATACAAAAAGGGCGACAAATCAATGACTTGTCGCCCTTTCCAAACGTTTGGTGGAGCTGGCGGGATTTGAACCCGCGTCCGAAAATCATCCATCATTGGTACTACATGCTTAGTCGATCTTTAATTTCACCACCGACCTGCGAACCGACACGCTAGTTGATGACTATCCTGAATTAATTTTAATGCTTTGTCTCTCAGGCGGGAGACGCCACACGAGTTTGTTTGGGTTTGACTCTCTGTTATTCCCCGTCTTACAAACGGAAGCTAGGGCAGAAAGGCTCTCAGCAGGTTATTAAGCTGCTAGTGCGTAGTTTTCGTCGTTTGCGACTATTTTTTTGCGGCTTTTTACGTGGCCAACCGCCCCACGACATGCACCTCAGACTTACAAATTCCCGTCGAATCCTGAATCAGCCCCAAGGTTGTTTGATTGATTTTGAACTACTCATCAAAATGTCAAACTGCGCTTTCACGCTTTGTATCTTTACCAAATATTATGATAAACGATACTTTAAACGCATAGTAACATAAAACCTTTAAGAGTCTAGTGACTTGCGTTTAAGTGGTTAACATTAACTCACTTGATATTTGTTGCTTAAAAACGGAATGTTAGCGTAAGCTGCTCTTCATAATTCGAGCTTTATCACGCTGCCAATCTTGGTTCTTTTTATCATCACGTTTGTCGTGAAGTTTCTTACCTTTCGCGACCCCGATTTTCATCTTAACCCAAGACTTTGACCAGTAGAGTGATAGGGCAATCAAGGTCATGCCTTCGCGGTTTACGCGGCCAAATAGGTTATCGAGTTCACGACGGTTAAGTAATAGCTTACGAACACGAGTTGGGTTAGCCACAATGTGCGTAGAAGCTTGTTGAAGTGGTATGATTGACGCGCCACTTAGGAATGCTTCACCGTCGCGAAGAAAGACATAACTTTCTGCGATATTGGCTTTACCTTGACGTAAAGATTTGACTTCCCAACCTTGCAGCTCAAGACCAACTTCTATTTCATCATCGACGAAATATTCGTGTCGAGCTTGCTTGTTAAGAGCGATAGTATTACTACCGGCTTTTGATTTTGATTTTTTCTTTGCCATAATGGCCTCATTATACGGATTGCTTTTATTTTGGCGAATCCTTTTGTTCTAATTCTTGGTAATATTTTGTTTATTTTCGAGAATTTGCTTCATGGCTCAAATTAGGAAGAAGTATGCCTCAGGTTAATCGTTCAGCATTAGTCTCGTTTAGTGCTCAGCAAATGTATGATTTGGTCAATGATGTTGAAAAGTACCCTGAATTTTTACCAGGATGTTCAGGCTCTAAGCTGATTGACTCTACCGATACCGCTTTGGTTGCCTCGGTTGATGTCTCAAAAGCTGGGATTAAAAAAACCTTTACCACTGCGAATACAATGGATCCAGGCCGTCGGATTAATTTGGAGTTAGTGGATGGCCCTTTCAAGTCCTTAACTGGATTTTGGATGTTTACTCCATTAGATGACTTTGCTTGTAAAGTAGAGCTTTGTTTAGAGTTTGAGTTCAGTAATAAGCTCGTGGAGATGGCGTTTGGTAAAGTATTCAATGAACTCACTAACAATATGGTGAACTCTTTTACTCAACGCGCAAAGCAAATGTACAACAATTGATTGGCAAGTAGCCATACAGGTGACAAACAATGACAGAGCAAACTAGTGCTAATTCCCTGATCCATGTTGAGGTGGTGTATGCACTGCCGCATGAGCAAAAAGTGTTTGAACTTGCGGTATCAGAAGATTTAACCGTTCAAGAGATCATTGAACAGTCTGGTGTTTTGGCTAATTACCCTGAGATAGATTTAGCAAAGAATAAAGTTGGTGTATTTAGTCGAAATGTAAAACTAGATTCGACAGTGCGCGATAAAGATCGTATTGAGATTTACCGACCGTTATTGGCAGATCCAAAAGAAATTCGCCGCAAGAGAGCAGAGCAAGCAAAATTGGAACAAGCTAAGCAGAAAGCTTAATTGATTAAATTTAAGCGATGGCTATTGGGTTTTTAGAGGGGTAAAAAATGGCCTATCAAGTGAGACTTAATATCTACTTGATAGGCCATTTTGCGTTTATGATATATACCCAAGTCACTTGGTATACTTGTTATTAATTTAACGGAGTATTGAAGTCTGGGCTTAAGTCAAAATCACCCGATGCCTCAGTTAATCTTTGGGTTTGAGGATCAAACCTGACAATAAAGTTTTTCTGAACAGAGTCGTCATGGCCGTGAGTGAAATGGTAAATGTAATACCAAGTATCAGGGTAACCATTTTCAACTAACATTGGAGAGCCTAGAACAAATTGAACTTGTTCTTTGGTCATGCCAATGCGAAGTTTGTCGACATCTGGTTGCTCTATGTAGTTACCTTGAGCAATATCAATGCGATAAACCAAGCGCTCAAGCACGCTACAGCCAGATAAGATCGTTAAAGCGAAAGGGATAATGAGTATCCACTTTTTAAAATGCATAGTGGTTTCTTCGAGTTAAAGGCAAAAATCTTGCTCGATAATAAACAAGCCAAGCGAAGAAGTAAAAGCCCGTAGTGTTAAACATGCAAATTAAGACAGAAAACTTAGAGTTTAGTTGCAAAGTTTAAATGTAAACTAACAATCTCCCGAGACCCGAGACCCGAGACCCGAGACCCGAGACCCGAGACCCGAGACCCGAGACCCGAGACCCGAGACCCGAGACCCGAGACCCGAGACCCGAGACCTAAGCCGCCACTAACAATTCTTTTGCATTCGCTTTGGTTGAATCTGTAATCGTGCTACCGCCAAGTAAGCGAGCCAGTTCATCAATGCGCTGATTTTCATCTAATTGATGGATTCGAGTTTCCGTTTTGCCTGCTTTTGCTTGTTTCGCGACAAATAATTGTTGATGACCACTGCCGGCTACCTGCGGTAAGTGGGTGACACAAAGCACCTGAGTAGATTCACCCAGCTTACGTAGCATTCTTCCGACAACACTTGCTGTTGGGCCACTGATACCGACATCCACTTCATCAAATATTAGGCTTGGTGTTTGAACTTTTTGCGCCGTAATAACTTGAATCGCTAATGAAATTCGAGATAGTTCACCACCAGAGGCGACTTTGGCTAACGCTTGTAATGGCTGGCCAGGGTTGGTTGAAACTAAGAAATTGATTTGATCTATACCTAGTGGCGCAGCATGTTTTTCATCTTTAATCACATCAATACAGAATTGCGCTTTTTCCATGCTTAACTCATGCATACTTTGAGAGATCAGTTTATTTAGCTCTTTGGCATAGCGGCTACGGCTTTTACTCAGCTTTTCTGCAGCAGTTAAAAAGGTTTGATATTTATCATCGACATCTTTTTCTAATTGCTCTAATTTTTCATCTGAGCTGTCGAGCGCTTCAATTTGCGCTTTTACTTCTTGATGATATTGATATAACTCTTCTGGACGAACGTGATGTTTGCGTGCTGTAGTCATTACTTTGCTGAAACGTTCTTCGACTTCGGCTATTCGTGCGGGATCGACATCGATGTTGTCGGAGTAGTGTCTTAATTCTGAGTTAGTTTCTTCTAGCTGGATCATGGCTTCCGATAATAGATTAGGCAGGTGAGCCAATGATGGATCTAATTCTGCAAGTTCGCAGAGTGAATGACTGACAGAATGAAGTAGGCTAAGTGCATTCACTTCTTCGCCTTCATACAGTTCACTAATTGCTTGTTGGCAAATAACCGCAATCTGTCCACTACTTGAAAGAACTTTATGTTCTTGTTCGAGCTCTTCAAACTCGTTTTCTGATAATGCTAACTCGTCCAACTCTTTTACTTGATATTCAAGCAGTTGCTTTTGAGCTAAATTTTCTTGGCTATTGGCTCGCAAGTTCTTAAGTTGGTTGCGTAGTTGACGCCAATCTGAATAATGCTTTTTACTTGCTTGGATCAGTTGTTGGTGGCCGGCGTATTGATCTAACAATGTTAATTGGTGTTCAGGCTTCATCAATAGGTGATGAGCGTGCTGCCCATGAATATTGATTAAGTTTTGTCCTAGAGATTTTAATTGTGACAAAGGTACTGGATTACCATTGATAAACGCACGCGAACGACCTTCATTCGTGATGATGCGACGAATTATGCATTCTTCACCATCTAGTAATTCATTGTCTTCTAACCATCGGGTGGCATTAATGTTGTTATCCAGGATGAAAGAGGCGGTGATATCGGTTTTTTCTTCACCAGGACGTACCATATTGCTATCAGCACGACCACCTAAACAAAGGCTTAGTGCATCAATTGCAATGGATTTACCGGCACCTGTTTCACCGGTAATAGTTGTCATTCCTTTGAAAAGCTCTAGTTGTAAAGACTTAACAATTGCAAAATTATTAATACTTAAATGGGAGAGCATAAATCCACCTTGAAAAAAGACAAAATAAATTACTGTATGTAAAAATAGTATATACTGGCTTTTTATACAGTAAAGTTTTTTGTGTGGATTTTTATTGTTTGTAATAAAAGTGCCTTGCTGATCATAAAATCGACAAGGCATCATTATGTTTCGTGTTTCGTGTTTCGTGTTTCGTGTTTCGTGTTTCGTGTTTTATATCGGTTAAAACAGTTTACTCGACCAACCTAGTTTATGACGCAATACATGGTAGTAGCTGTAATCTTCAGGGTGAATAAGCTTTAAAATACTTGGACTTTGGAAGATTTGAATTTCATCGCCAGGTGATACTGGAAGTGATATTTGACCGTCACAACTGACTTCTTGAGTTCCTCTATTGTCTGGAGATACCAGTAATTTTATTTTTCTATTGCCATCAACAACTAAAGGTCGACTTGATAGTGTGTGCGGAAACATTGGGACGAGTGAAATAGCATTTAAGCTGGGTGATAAAATAGGACCACCGCCTGACAAGGAATAAGCAGTTGAGCCGGTTGGCGTTGAAACGATTAAGCCATCGGAGCGTTGTGAAAAAGCAAACCTGTCATCAATATAAACTTCAAATTCAATCATATGCGCGACTTTACCAGGGTGCAAAACCACTTCATTTAACGCAGAGTTATGACTTTTTATATGCCCACTACGATGTACTTCTGTCTCTAATAAAAAGCGTTCTTCAACTAGGTATTCACCCTTTAGTACCTTGAGTAGTGCATGGTGAAAATCTTCAGGGTTTAGATCGGTTAAGAAACCTAGGCTACCGCGGTTTACCCCAATAACTGAGATGTCAAAGCGAGATAAAATACGTGCCGCGCCTAGCATGTTGCCATCACCGCCAACTACAATCGCTAAATCCGCTTGTTCACCGATCCTAAGTAAGCTAGAAAATACATCTTTTGGAAGGTCATCTAATATATCAATCAAGCGATCATCTATTAATACGGTGTAATTTTGTTCTATCAGCCAATGGAAAAGCTCTTTATGCGTTTGCACAGCTTTATGGTCGCGAGGCTTACCAATAATGGCAATTACGTTAAAAGGCTTCTGCATAGGGTTCAACTCAACTGTAAAAAGGGGCGATAAGGTATTTTATCAGGCGTATTTATTAAGATAAACGCACTCTACGCTTGAATCATAAATCTTCATCCCCATAATAAGGGCAAGTGGAATGACTATGCGAGTATTTTGTGCCTATTTCGTTAGGACAAGCGCATGGTGTTGAATATATTCTTGGAGATATCATGACTACAGAACATAACAAACCGCAAGATGAAGAGCTAAAATCGGAAGATCTACAAGTTGAGCAAGAACTTGTTGAAGATGATGCCAATGCAGATGATGCTCAAACCATTGGTGGTGAAGGCGATATCGATTGGAATGAAGAAATTGAACAAGTGGAGCAAGAAGCTTCTCGTGTTATTGAATTAGAAGCGGCGTTAAATGCTGCGGAAGCTCAAATTAAAGAACAGCAGGATTCAGTTTTACGTGCGAAAGCAGAAGTGGAAAACATGCGCCGTCGTAGCGAGCAAGAAATTGATAAAGCTCGTAAATACGCATTGAATAAGTTCGCTGAAGAATTATTGCCGGTAATCGATAACTTAGAGCGTGCTCTAAAAGCGGCAAACCCTGAGGATGAAGTTGTTAAGCCGATTCTGGAAGGTGTTGATATGACGCATAAATCTTTTGTTGATACGGTAGCAAAATTTGGGTTAGTCGAGATTAATCCAGAAGGTGAAGCATTTAACCCTGAACTTCACCAAGCCATTGGTATGCAGGAAAGCCCAGATCACGAATCGAATACGGTTATGATTGTGATGCAAAAAGGTTATGAATTAAATGGCCGAGTAATTCGCCCTGCGATGGTGATGGTGGCCAAGTAACATAAAGCATAAGTTTTACTAAAAATGGAATGTCGAGTTATAAAAAACTCGGCATTTTTTTATTTTCCCCCTTGAAAAGCATTTTGCCGCCCTTATCTATTGTGCATACAGAAACACGTAATGCGAAATGCAAAACAAATTAGCTTACAGGGTTGAATCCCAATTCTGAGCCCCCATCTATTTGTTATCAAAAGTTGGGTATAGCAAAAACTGAATAACTGAAATTCTTTGGAGAATGTCAAATGGGTAAAATCATTGGTATTGATTTAGGTACAACTAACTCATGTGTTGCGGTATTAGACGGCGACAAACCACGCGTAATTGAAAATGCTGAAGGTGAACGCACAACAGCATCAGTAGTCGCTTACACAGATGGCGAAACATTAGTAGGTCAACCTGCAAAACGCCAAGCGGTAACTAACCCTGAAAATACATTGTTCGCAATTAAACGTTTGATCGGTCGTCGTTTTGAAGACGAAGAAGTTCAGCGTGATATCGAAATTATGCCTTATAACATTGTTAAGGCTGACAACGGTGATGCTTGGGTTGAAGCGAAAGGCCAAAAAATGGCTGCTCCTCAAGTTTCCGCTGAAATCTTGAAGAAAATGAAAAAAACCGCTGAAGACTACTTAGGTGAAGCGGTAACTGGTGCGGTTATTACTGTACCGGCCTACTTCAACGATGCACAACGTCAAGCAACAAAAGATGCTGGCCGTATCGCTGGTCTTGAAGTGAAGCGTATTATCAACGAACCAACAGCAGCTGCACTTGCTTACGGTCTTGATAAGAAAGGTGGCGATCGCACTATCGCAGTTTATGACCTTGGTGGTGGTACATTCGATATTTCTATTATCGAAATTGATGAGCACGAAGGTGAGCAAACTTTCGAAGTATTAGCAACTAACGGTGATACTCACCTAGGTGGTGAAGACTTTGATACTCGTTTGATCAACTACTTAGTATCTGAGTTCCAAAACGAGCAAGGCATTAACCTGAAAAACGATCCACTTGCGATGCAACGTGTGAAAGAAGCGGCTGAAAAAGCGAAGATTGAACTATCTTCTGCGCAACAAACAGACGTAAATCTTCCATATGTGACAGCGGATGCAACTGGTCCTAAACATATGAACGTAAAAGTAACTCGTTCTAAACTAGAATCGCTAGTTGAAGATTTAGTTCAACGTTCTCTTGAGCCGCTAAAAGTTGCTCTAGCAGATGCTGACCTATCAGTAAGCGAAATTACTGACGTTATCCTAGTTGGTGGTCAAACACGTATGCCAATGGTTCAAGCAAAAGTGGCTGAATTCTTTGGTAAAGAAGCACGTAAAGACGTGAACCCTGACGAAGCAGTAGCAATCGGGGCAGCGGTTCAAGGTGGTGTTCTTGCGGGAGACGTGAAAGACGTTCTTCTACTAGACGTAACTCCTCTATCTTTCGGTATCGAAACGATGGGTGGCGTTATGACTAAGCTAATTGAGAAAAATACAACGATTCCAACAAAAGCGAATCAAGTATTCTCAACAGCAGAGGACAATCAAAGCGCAGTAACGATTCACGTACTACAAGGTGAACGTAAGCAAGCGACTTACAACAAATCGCTAGGTCAATTTAACCTAGAAGGCATTAACCCTGCGCCACGTGGCATGCCACAAATCGAGGTAACGTTTGACCTAGATGCGGATGGTATCTTGAACGTTTCTGCGAAAGATAAAGCGACAGGTAAAGAGCAAAAAATTACGATCCAAGCGTCTGGTGGTCTATCAGATGAAGAAATCGAGAAAATGGTACAAGAAGCTGAAGCGAACAAAGAAGCGGATAAAAAGTTCGAAGAGTTAGTAACGACTCGCAACCAAGCTGACCAAATGATCCACGGTACTCGTAAGCAAATCGAAGAAGCTGGTGATGCACTTCCAGCTGATGAGAAAGAGAAAATTGAAGCAGCGATTACAGCACTTGAATCAGTGAAGTCTGGCGATGATAAAGAAGCCATCGATACTAAAGTTCAAGAGTTAGCAACAGCGGCTCAAAAACTGATGGAAATTGCTCAGCAGAAAGCTCAAGCACAGCAAGCAGAAGGTGGCGAGCAAGCTAAACCTGAAGATGACGTTGTTGACGCTGAGTTTGAAGAAGTAAAAGACGAAGACAAAAAATAATCGACATTGATTATTGTTAAGTCTGTCACCCTTAATTAATTGAGGGTGAGTGATATGAAACTGCGGGCGTTTAGAGTTTGTCTCTCACGCCCGCAATTTTCGATCTGATACTGGTTAATTTATTGAGGTATTGTCCTGCTAGATAATCACTTCTACCTAAGCGGTTATTGATAAAGGCTTAAGGTATATCGGATTATCTAGCTAGATATAGCTTTTCATAGTTTAAAACACACACTGATGAGCAATGCTTATTAGTAAAAGAAAATTGGTGAACCGAGCATGTCAAAACGTGATCTTTATGAAGTATTAGGTGTCAGCCGTGATGCATCAGAGCGCGATATTAAAAAGGCGTACAAACGTCTTGCGATGAAATATCACCCAGACCGCAACCAAGAAGCGGATGCATCTGACAAGTTTAAAGAAGTTAAAGAAGCGTATGAAGTTTTAACCGACCCACAGAAAAAGCAAGCTTACGATCAATATGGTCATGCAGCCTTTGAACAAGGTGGAATGGGCGGCGGTGGTGGCTTCGGTGGAGGCGGCGGCTTTGAAGATATGTTTGGCGATGTTTTCGGCGATATCTTTGGTGGTGGCCGTCGTGGTGGTCCACAGCGTGCCCAACGTGGTGCAGATTTACGCTACAACATGGAACTTTCTCTTGAAGAAGCGGTTCGCGGTTGTGAAAAAGAGATTAGTATTTCAACGCTAACAGAATGTGAAGTATGTGACGGTAGTGGCGCTAAAGCGGGTTCAAGTTCCCAAACCTGTGGCACTTGTCATGGTCATGGTCAAGTTCAAATGCGTCAGGGATTTTTTGCAGTGCAGCAAACTTGTCCTACTTGTAATGGCCGTGGTCAAATTATTAAGGATCCTTGTGATGCTTGTCATGGTGAAGGCCGCAAGAACAAGAGCAAGACATTAAATGTTAAGATCCCTGCTGGTGTTGATACTGGCGATCGCATTCGTCTAAATGGTGAGGGTGAAGCGGGTGAACGTGGCGCTCCTGCTGGTGACCTATACGTACAAGTACATTTAAAAGACCACCATATCTTTGAACGTGATGGCAATAACTTACATTGTGAAGTACCAGTAAGCTTTACTTTAGCGGCATTGGGCGGTGAAGTAGAAGTACCAACACTAGATGGTCGATTTAAGCTTAAAGTGCCTGCTGAGATGCAAACTGGCCGTATGTTCCGTATGCGTGGTAAAGGCGTGAAATCAGTACGCAGTGGCGCAACGGGTGACTTAATTTGTAAGTTAGTAGTCGAAACACCAGTGAAGTTAAGCTCTCGTCAAAAAGAACTATTACGCGAACTTGAAGAGTCTTTTGGTGGCGAAGAAGCAAGCCAAAAGCATAAGCCGAAATCAGACGGCTTCTTCAATGGCGTGAAAAAATTCTTTGATGATTTGACTAGTTAATAGTCAACTTTGATATGAATAACAAAGCCTCTGCTAGTGATAGTGGAGGCTTTGTTGGTTTACGAGTCTCGGTTTTCGGGCGTTTCACTGCTCGTTGCTCGGTAAAGAGCGATTTTCAGTAACGTGAAGATACTAAGACCAGCTATTTACAGAAATATTTCTCAGGAGTTGCTTTTATTCTTTTTCGAAAAACGAGCAGCGCAGTGTCCGAGACTCGAGCAACGTTCCTCAATTCCAACATCCATCTACATTAACGCCACCTTTCTTAGCGCTCCCTACAGAGCCTGCATTCATTTCTAGCGTGCCGCATTTGTCTTTATCTTGTCCCAAGGTGGATTGTGGTGTGGCTTTAATCACATAATAATCAATGCCACTGGCACCGGAAGTTATAGAAAACTTATAACGGTCACTGTCGGTTTGGCAGCCTAGGCTAGAGTCACATGTCCCCGCGGTATTATCGATAATAGTGTAATCGTAACTGCCATTTTGGGTGCGATGTTGCTCAAGCTCTAACTGAATTTTCATCATATCGGACATGACAGCAGAGCGGTGACTTTTTAACACATGCTGTTGATAGCTGGGGTAGGCGATGGCGCTCAAAACACCAATAATTGCTACAGCGATCAATAATTCGATCAATGTCATTCCTTTTTGTCTTGTGCTTCTTTTTTTGCATCGATTTATTCGAATCATTTCTATTACTTCCTGTTAGAGACTTATGCCATTTTTGATAAGTGTTAGCATCACTGCAAGTTGAAATATCAAGATGTAACTAGTTGCAGAGGATTTTGGGGAATGGCTCGAGGGTTTACGCTAATAGAAATGCTGATTTCATTAGTCGTGCTAGCGGTTTTGTTAGCTGCGGCCGTACCATCGTTTAGTGGGATGAATGAAAGAGCGAAAATGCAAAGGTTGGCAGAAGAATTACAGGGGTTTTTTATTCAAACTAAATCAGAGGCTGTGTTGAGAAATCAGCCTGTTTACCTCCATTTTGTTCAGACAGGTGGGCAATGGGGGTTAGCCACTAGAGATGATTCAACACCAACTACGTCACTTTCTTCGGCGCAGACAGGTGCTTTAGTTTATTTAGATGGAAATCCATTTAGAAGTCTGACAGTTAATTTTCCAATGGCAAACGCGAGTAGTTTTCTTTCAGTTGTGGAGTTTGAACCAGTGAATGGAAAGCCAGTTCAATCTTCTAGTTTGTCTTTTTTTATCGATGTTCATAAACCTCTTAAATTGGTATTCAGCAGTATTACAGGCCGAATTAGAGTTTGTGGTGATGGAGGTGAGTTTTATGGCTACCCAAAGTGTAAAAAAGTCGTTAAGTAATCAAAAGGGCCTATCGCTTATTGAATTAATGATTGCTTCAGCGATTGGTATTATTGCCTTACTTGCCGTGGGGAGTGTTTTTCTCTCTGGACAAAAATTAGCGGCAGAACGAACGCAACGCTTGTTGGTTATTCAAGGCATTAATGAAGCTTTGAGATATATAAAAGAGGATGCTCAACGGGCTGGTTTTAATGGTTCGCAAGGGAATTCTTTAATGTTATCTGGAGCGAGTAATGTAATCAGTACATCATCTTCAAGTTTAGCTTACACCTATCAAAAACCAGATGGTGAATACACTCAGGTGACATTTGCATTAGATGGTTCTCATTTGGAGGTTTGTGAAAACACAGACCCATCTCCTATCACTAGTATATGTACACCAGTTCAATCTCTATTGGATCAGCATCGCTTAATGGTTGATTCGTTTGTTGTAACAGAGGACCCACTCGGGAGTTCGGTGAGTTCAGCATTGATTACTCTATCTTTAACAGCATCCCTACTTGATGGTTCCCATTCCCAAACATTAAGCACTCAAATTAAGCAGAGGAATTGGAAGTAATGTTTGAACGTAGAGTTTCTTTTTATCTTTATTCGAAACAGCAAGGAGCTGCAACATTACTCGTAGCGGTGTTGCTACTTGCTGCTGCGTTGGTTATTTCACTGGCAAGCTACAAGGGTGTTTTTTTCCAAGCTAAGCGTGTGCAGAATGAGATTGAGGCTAGGCAACTACATTGGAAAGGTGAAGGAAGGTTAGAGTGTGTGATGGCCAAACTTATTGATGTGTCATCCAATCAACCAAATTCAGTTTCATACAATGATTGTGATCAGCCCAGTAATATTCATATCACAAGACAAGGCACTTCAAATTTGTATACGGTTGAATCGAATGAGAATGGTTATCGAGTTGTCAAAGCGTTGCGGATACCAGGTGCCGGAACATTAGGAGCTATTACAGCTACTGCTGATTTATTTATGATCGGAGCTTTTGATATAAAACCACAACCGATTCAACTTATTTCAGCCCCTGATACCTATAGCTGTGTAGCCGTTAAATATTCAAAAAATATTTATTTGAACGCGACAAGTAATCTTCAAACAACTATACCTACATCACCAGACTTTCCTAGTATAGGTAGATGTGATTCAAGTTATCAAACAAGTATTAGCAATCCATCTTCGGTTTTAAAATTATCAGAAGAAAATAACCAGCTTGATGAGGATGGTACTCAACTATTATCAGAAAATAATTTTAAAGATGACTTTTACTACGACTCAGATTTAGATCCATTTGAAGACCTATTTGGTGTACCTAAGTCTGAAGTATCATCCATAAAGAAGGAATTCACGGTTATAACTGGTGGCTTTTGTTCTGGCTCTGTATGTCCATGTGACAATAATATTGCTTCTGCAATTGAGAACAATAAGAGCTTGATTTGGGTGGATGGAACTTGTGATTTAGGTCCTGCGACACAAACTTTATCGAAAGATACGAGTGATGGGATTATCGTTGTCGTGCAAAATGGGTTACTAGGTTCTTCTGGGAGTGTGCCATTTAATGGTGTTTTATATCACTTAAATACAGCTTTTACTCCAAGCCTTAGTCTTTGGTCAAATATGGCTGAAAGTGCATGGGTGACTAGTTATTACACTCCTAGTATGCAAAGTGATGGTATACCACCGCCAAGCTTATTTATGACAGGTTCGAAAGTCCCTGATGGCGTTTTAATTGTTGATACTCCTGGAAGTTTAGCAATGATAAATGCCGCTATGGATGTCGCTTATGATGGTAAAAAAATTAATCATGCTCTGAGCAAACTATATAAACCCAAATGGCTAAAAGGATCATGGCATGATTTCTAAACAACAGGGCTTTAGCTTAATTGAAGTATTGATCACTTTTATCATTCTTATCGTTGGCATTATGGGGTTAATCAAACTGCAAACCTATATGGAAAGGCAAGCTGATTATGCTGAAAACAGTATTAAGGCCCTTCACTTAGCTGAGTCTCAATTAGAATATTTCCGTTCACGCTCAGTTAGTGGTGCGGATGGAACATTACCGTTTTCTTCTATTTCCGGTAGCTCCAGTATTTCAGGTGCTTATATGACTCGTTGGACTGTCACTGAGTCGTTATCTGGTGCCTTAAAAACCATCGAGATTGAAACTGGTTGGGATACACGTTGGAACGAGCGACAATCCGTTGCGCTGAAAACCATGATCTCTAAATATAATGAATTTGATAATTAAGTATTCTGGTCTGCATTTATTCAACATCGAGTGAATGTTCACGTATAATCTAGGCTCTACCCTAAAAGAGAGTCGATTGTGCTTGAAATAACCCCCTCTAATTTTACTGAACAAGATAAAGAATTTATGCGTAAAGCGATCGAATTGGCTGATATCGCGGAAGAGCATGGTGAAGTGCCTGTGGGCGCGGTATTAGTCAAAGAGGGCAAGATCATTGCCGAAGGGTGGAATGCTTCGATTAGTGAGCATGATGCCACCGCGCATGCGGAAATTGTTACCCTGCGCCAAGCGGGCCAAACATTACAAAACTATCGCCTGCTAGATACCACTCTGTATGTCACCTTAGAGCCTTGTCCTATGTGTGCTGGTGCATTATTGCATAGCCGAGTAGGTCGTATTGTTTTTGGTGCTTATGACTTAAAAGCTGGTGCGGCTGGAACGGTTTTGAATCTATTTGAAAGCCAAGCTTCTTATCATTACGCACAGGTAGAAGGCGGTTTATTAGAAGAAGAATGTCGTCATCAACTACAAGCTTTTTTTAAGCGTCGCCGAAAAGAGATTAAACAGACCAGAAAGGGAAATACAGAGGAGTGATATTTATCGACAAACAAAAATTCAATAAATTGTTTGTCGATATAGGGTGTGGCGGGTTTTTAAATTGTTAGTCTTGTTATTAGTGAGTATTACTAAACTACTTCTGACCAGAAAACATAAGAGCGATGACGCCATAGTACCTGTTTCTTATTGTTGGCTAGCATACGTTTTCTACGAGTGGTGTTCGCTTTATTACGAACAAGACGATTCATTGTTTTCTTTTTAGAGAACATAGTTATGCCTCCTTAATATCTATTTTCTATTATATTGATCTTCTTTATATCGTTATTTTATGACGTAACGATGACAGTTGTAGCACAGTTTATTTTTTCCAGCTAATCATTTTTCATAACCTAAATCACTCTTTCTAACGATGAATTCTATCTATGGTAAATAGCCCCAATCATTAGCGTTAACTAAGTCTTGGGGCTATTCTTGTTTTGTTACTTTATTTAGTCTATTTAATTAGTTGATGGTGACTCAGTTGTTTCGTCGGCGCTTGGTTCCGCTTCACTGACCGTTGCTGGAATAACCTGAAAATCATCCCCTTTCGCTGGATCAGAATTTACCGGTTGATTTTCCGCTTCGTAACCAATGATCGTTTGATAGTAGCGACGAATATTTTCTACGTAGTTTTTGGCTTCATCACCTCTAGCAAAGCCATAACGAGTATATTTGTAATAACTCGGAATGCGTAATTTAGGCAATCTCTCTTTAACATCGGTCCATGAGTCAGGGTTACCCTTTTCATGTTGGGTTATACGTCTCGCATCCATCACATGACCATAACCTACATTATAAGAGGCTAGAGCAAACCAAATTTTTTCATGCTTAGGAATGGAATCAGGAATACGTTTAATCATACGTCGTAAGTACTCAACACCACCACGAATAGATTGTGATGGGTCAAGACGATTTTCTACATCAACCATTTTGGCCGTCGACTGAGTTAACATCATCATTCCTCGTACACCAGTTGGGGATTTGGCGTAAGGATTCCAATGTGATTCTTGATAAGATAAGGCGGCAATTAAGCGCCAATCAAATTCTTTAGAATAAGTTTGGAATAACTTTTTATATTTTGGAAGCTTACTGTTTAACGAGCGAATGAAGGCTCGTGTATCGACATAATCAAAACTTTGAATATGACCAAAATATTTTTCTTCTAAGCTAGCCAGTTGCCCTGATTGGTTGAATTGACCAAAGAATTCTAGAATTAAAGCATATAAAGAGTCATCATTACTTTTGCGAATGAACCATGAAATAGGTTGATCGTCAGTTAATTCAAACGCTAACGCTAAGTTAGGATGAAGTCTTTGAGTGATCGAAAGTGATACTGAGTCCACTACCGTAAAATCAATTTTCCCTTCGGAAACATCCTTTAATAAGTCTGTATTATCTTCGGTATCGCTACTGCTCCATTTTAAGTCAGGATGTATTTTACTAAGCTGCTGCAAGGTGTATTCGTATTGAGCTCCTTTAACTACGTGAAGTTTGCCTTTTTTGTCGATCAATTGTTGTAAGTTTCTTGGTCGCCAAGAGCCTTTTTTATAGATTACTTGCTGACTGACGTAGTAATACGCAGGGCCTGCATTGAACTTTTTTAATCGTTCTGGCGTGTGACTTAACCCCGCGGCGACAATATCAACCTCGTGGTTTTCTAAAGCAGGTAGTAAGCCAGTAAGATGATAAGCGGGCTTTATTTCCAATTTTACACCAAGTTGATCGGCAAATTTTTTCGCCAATTCGTATTCCAAACCGGTTTGACCGTCAGGACCAATAAAATAAGAAAGTTGATTGTTTAAGGTACCCACTCGTAAAACGCCACGTTCTTGGATCTTTTCTAAGTCAGTCATTGATCGGCTATCTGGCTTACATGCGGTTACTCCAATAAGGATAAATAGCATGAAAACCAAACGCTTAAAGTTGGAACAAGAAAAAAGTTTTATCAAAAGGAAATCTCATAAAGCCATTAGTAGCTACTTTATACCAAATGGCGACCATATCAGCAAAATTGAAAGGAGTTTTATACCCTTCGTACTTGAAACTGTAGCTTTGTTGACGGCGTTCATTTACCCCAATCGAATAGACAAGCTATGCTCATGGGGCTGCATTCACTTGTCGTCTTACTACAACTTCAATTACTTTGAGTATATACAAATGACCTTTATTGAAAAAAATACGCAAACGGTTGCTTTTGGTGTTACGTCGACATGGAAATTACTCTATAATACGTCGCAAAAGGGCTAGGTGAAATTGAAATCCGCTTTATATGTCCTGCTGAAGAGCGGTGCCTTCTGAACGGATTTCAATATCACTTTTCTTTTTTAAACAACTGCTAAAGAGACCTAAGCACATGAGAATTTTGCGTGGTTCCCCCGCTTTATCCGAGTTTCGTGTCAACAAGCTTTTAGAGCTGTGTCGTGAATTGAACCTACCTGTGTCTGGCATCTATGCTGAATTTGCGCATTTTGCAGACCTCACTTCTGAACTAGATTCCCAAGAGTTAGAAAAACTCGAAAAGTTGCTTACTTATGGTCCAACGATTGAAGATCATGAGCCACAAGGTCAACTACTTTTAACGACTCCTCGTCCTGGTACTATTTCACCTTGGTCATCGAAAGCGACCGATATTGCTCATAACTGTGGATTAGACAAAATCAAACGTCTTGAGCGCGGTACTGCGTATTATGTTGAATCTTCGGTTGAGCTATCTGAGCTGCAATTCGTTGAGTTAAAAGCATTACTGCATGATCGCATGATGGAAGTAGTGTTTACCAACTTTGAACAAGCACAAGCGTTATTTCAAGTGGCAGAGCCTGCACCGTTAACTGAAGTTGATTTGCTTTCTGGTGGTCGTTCGGCACTTGAAGAAGCGAACGTGACTCTTGGTTTAGCGTTAGCTGAAGAAGAAATTGATTATCTGGTTGAAAGCTTTACTGAAAAACTAAAGCGTAACCCAACTGATATTGAATTAATGATGTTTGCTCAAGCGAACTCAGAGCACTGTCGTCATAAGATTTTCAATGCAGGTTGGACCATTGATGGTGTCGAGCAAGAGAAATCTTTGTTCAAAATGATCAAAAACACGATGGAAGTGACCCCTGATAACGTGTTGTCGGCTTATAAAGATAACGCAGCGGTGATGACAGGTTCTACTGTAGGCCGTTTCTTCCCTGATCCGCAAACACGTCAATATGGTTACCATCAAGAGCAAGCACATATCTTGATGAAGGTTGAAACTCATAACCATCCAACCGCAATTTCACCTTGGCCGGGCGCTTCAACGGGGTCTGGTGGTGAAATTCGTGATGAAGGTGCAACGGGTGTTGGCGGTAAACCAAAAGCAGGTTTAGTTGGCTTCTCTGTTTCAAACCTTAAAATCCCTAATTTCGTACAGCCTTGGGAAACCGATTTTGGTAAACCAAGCCGTATCGTGACGGCGTTAGATATTATGCTAGAAGGCCCATTAGGTGGCGCGGCATTTAACAACGAATTCGGTCGTCCTAATTTATTAGGTTACTTCCGTACTTATGAAGAGAAAGTGAATTCTCATAACGGTGAAGAGATCCGTGGTTACCATAAACCAATCATGCTCGCTGGTGGTATGGGTAATATCCGTGATGAGCATGTTCAGAAGAAAGAAATTCCAGTTGGTGCGAGCTTAATTGTATTAGGTGGCCCAGCGATGAACATCGGTCTTGGTGGCGGTGCGGCTTCTTCAATGGCGTCGGGTCAATCAGCAGAAGATTTAGACTTTGCGTCTGTACAACGAGAAAACCCAGAAATGGAACGCCGTTGTCAAGAAGTGATCGACCGTTGTTGGCAGTTAGGTGATGCGAACCCAATCGCCTTTATCCATGATGTGGGCGCAGGCGGTATTTCTAACGCATTACCTGAGTTGGTTGATGATGGTGAGCGTGGCGGTATTTTCCAATTACGTGACGTGCCGAACGATGAGCCAGGAATGAGCCCATTAGAAATTTGGTGTAACGAATCTCAAGAGCGTTACGTAATGGCGGTTGCACCAGAAAATATGGACGCGTTTGATGCGATTTGTAAGCGCGAACGTGCGCCTTATGCGGTAGTGGGTGTGGCAACAGAAGAGCGTGAATTGAAACTAGAAGATTCTCATTTCGACAATACGCCAATCGATATGCCAATGGATGTGCTTTTAGGTAAAACGCCTAAGATGCACCGTGATGCGAAAACGCTAAAAGCCAATAACCCAGCGATTGATCGCAGTGGTATTGAGTTAAATGAAGCGGTTGATCGTGTACTACGTCTTCCAACGGTTGCTGAGAAAACTTTCCTTATCACCATTGGTGACCGCTCGGTAACCGGTCTTGTTGCTCGCGATCAGATGGTTGGTCCTTGGCAGGTGCCGGTAGCAAACTGTGCTGTGACGGCAGCAAGTTACGATTCTTACCACGGTGAAGCGATGTCGCTTGGTGAGCGTACACCTGTTGCTTTATTGGATTTCGGTGCTTCAGCGCGTTTAGCGGTAGGGGAGTCAATCACTAACATTGCAGCCACTGATATCGGCGATATTAAACACATTAAATTGTCTGCTAACTGGATGTCTCCAGCTGGTCACCCAGGTGAAGATGCGGGTCTATATGAAGCAGTGAAAGCGGTCGGTGAAGAGCTTTGTCCTACATTAGGTCTTACTATCCCAGTGGGTAAAGACTCAATGTCAATGAAGACTAAATGGCAACAAGATGGTGAAGAGCGTGAAGTGACTTCTCCGTTGTCATTGGTGATCACCGCCTTTGCTCGTGTAGAAGATGTTCGTAAAACGGTTACGCCACAACTGCAAATCAACAAAGGCGAGACTAGCCTGGTTCTGATTGATTTAGGTAATGGTAAAAACCGTATGGGTGCGACGGCACTGGCGCAAGTTTACAAGCAACTAGGTGACAAACCTGCGGATGTGGATAACGCTGAGCAACTAAAAGGTTTCTACTTTAGTATGCAATCTTTGGTTCGTGAGAATAAGCTTCTGGCTTACCACGATAAAGGCGATGGTGGTTTATTTGTTACACTAGCTGAGATGGCGTTTGCCGGTCATTGTGGAGTAAATGCGGAGATTGCTGCTTTAGGTGATGATGCTCTCGCGGCTCTATTCAATGAAGAGCTAGGTGCGGTGATTCAAGTTCGCAATGAAGATCTTGAAGCGGTTCAAGCGGTATTAGCTGAAAATGGTCTCGCAGCGTGTTCACACGTGATTGGTTCGGTTGAAGCTTCTGATAGCCTTCGTATTACTTCTGGTAATACGGTAGTCCTTGAGCGTAATCGCACTGAACTTCGCACTATTTGGGCTGAAACGACTCATAAGATGCAAGCGATGCGTGATAACCCAGCTTGTGCCGACCAAGAGCATGCCGCAAAAGCAGATAACAGCGACCCTGGTCTGAACGTAAAACTAAGTTTTGATATTAACGAAGATGTTGCCGCGCCTTATATCGCAACTGGCGCGAAACCTAAAATGGCTATTTTACGTGAACAAGGTGTTAACTCTCACGTAGAAATGGCGGCAGCATTTGATCGCGCAGGCTTTGAAGCGAATGATATCCATATGAGCGATATCTTAACGGGACAAGCAGTATTAGAAGAATACCAAGGTCTTGTGGCTTGTGGTGGTTTCTCTTACGGTGACGTATTGGGTGCTGGAGAAGGTTGGGCTAAATCGATTCTGTTTAACGACAATGCTCGTGAGCAATTTTCTGGTTTCTTTGAGCGTGAAGATACTATTGCACTAGGTGTGTGTAATGGTTGTCAGATGCTATCGAACCTACGCGATTTAATTCCAGGTGCAGATTTATGGCCTCGTTTTGTTCGTAATGAATCTGAGCGTTTTGAAGCTCGCTTTAGCTTAGTGGAAATACAAGAATCTCAATCTGCCTTCTTTAATGGTATGGCGGGTTCTCGTATGCCTATCGCAGTTTCTCACGGTGAAGGTCGTGTAGAAGTTCGTGATAATCAGCATCTACAAGCGATTGAAGATTCATGCACTGTGACATTACGTTATGTGGATAATATGGGTAACCCAACTCAGCAATATCCAAATAACCCGAATGGTTCACCAAATGCGATTACTGGTTTAACGACGACGGATGGCCGTGTGAGTATTATGATGCCTCACCCTGAGCGTGTATTCCGTACGGTAGCCAACTCTTGGCATCCAGAGGAATGGTCAGAAGATAGCCCATGGATGCGCATGTTCCGTAATGCACGTAAGCATATAGGGTGATCGACTTTCGTAGCTTGAGCGCTTCGTTTCTCGTTACTTGAAAAAGATAAGAATAATACGGTCACTTCGGTGGCCGTTTTTTATATTGTCATAAAATTAATAATGCTCTGACATTGTTAATACTCAATCTTTACAAAAAAGGCATACACTATTAGAGAAACTCAACGAATAGATACCATGTTGTATTGAATGATAGGGAAGATAGTATGAAAACGTCAGTGAGTCAGTTTCTCTCAAAAACCAAAGTTTTCTCCAAAGTTACAGGGATCGCTTTAGGTTTAGCTTTTTCTCAGCAAGCTTTAGCATCGTGGCATTTAGATCCATTACATTCAGAGTTGCATTTTGTCACGGTTAAAAATACAGCTGTGACCGAAGTCCATAGTTTTCGTACCATTGATGGAATGATTAATAATCAAGGTGTGGTGGTCGTTGATATTGATTTAGCCAGTGTGAATACGCATATTGAAATTCGCGATGAACGGATGAAAGATATGTTGTTTAATGTGGTGAATTATCCAGAAGCGAGTTTAAGCGCTCAAGTCGATTTACAAGTGCTCAATGACATGAAAGTGGGCGAAATCAAAACCGTTCCATTGACTGTTGATCTTTCTTTGCATGATCACCAACAGAAGATTGACACTAAAGTCTCGGTTACCGCGTTAAGTGATGGTGCATTTCAAGTGAATACCCTTAAGCCCATTGTTGTAGACACGGCATTATTTGAGCTTACTGATGGAGTAAAAGCACTACAAGATGTCGCCAAGCTAGATTCGATAGCAACGAGTATTCCTGTCACGGCTCAATTTGTTTTTCAGCCTGAGTGAACAGTAGTAAACGTATATTAATATTTGCATCTTTTTAGCTGGATTTGTGCTCTAATGCGCACCTAATTTAATCCTATGTCAGAGCGAATGTTTCCTTGTTTGAGGTAGGATAGGTCAAAAGAGTCTTATGAGTAAAAAATACAGCTTTCAATTAATCGAGAAGCGTAATGGTTGGGCAGCAGAAATCATTCGTCATATTACTTCTCGCAGAACGATAGTTTCTAAACGTCAACTAGGTTTTGCGACAGAAGCTGAAGCAACTGAGTGGGCAGAAAAAGAGTTAGTGGAATTTCAAAAGATTCAAGCGGAACGCAATAAACGTCGTTCTGCTAGTAAGCGTAAAGACCAAGAGTAATATACCCGTCGTACTTGAAGCTACAGTTTTGTTGTCAGTGTTCATTCGCCCCAATCACATAGACAAGCTATGCTCATAGGGTCTCATTCACTTATCGCCTCACTGTAACTTCAATTACTTAGGGTATACGATGATTTATCGTGATTATTTGAGCCAAGCTTAGGTAGTTCGAGTCCAATAAAAACGGCCACTTCAAATGAAGTGGCCGTTTTTGTTACTTACAAGTTAATCTTAAGCGCAGCTTTCTACCCACTGTCTGACTTGTGCAAATGGGTACTGTTCGAGCTTGCCATAACCATCCATTTTGCTTGCTTTAAGTTGAGTGCTTAATGGCGTGGCAATTCCACAAAGAAAGCGAGTTTGAGCCTCGAGGGTTAAAGTCCATTGTTGTGATTTTTCATGTTCGCTAAATGCTTCTCGGTAAGGTTTTAGCCAGTAATTAACTTTCTCGATCTCAACGTCATCTAGATAAGGTGAAGGCAGTGTTGCAAGCTTTCCACGACAAACACTACAGTGACCACAAGCATTTGGAACATCATGATCTAAAAAGTAGCTGGCGAGCTTAGAGCTTAGGCATGACGGGCTTTCAAACAAATTAATCAGAGTTTGAATCCGGTTTAGATCACCATGTTCCTTTTGCTTAAATAGCTGAGATAACTCTTGTGCGATCACCTGATGGTCATGTGTTATTTCTGGAGAGTTGAGAACCTGATAGACATCGGTAATTTGTTTGCTTTCTAACTCAATCAGTCCTTGTTCATGGAAATAATCTAAGGCTGCTACCACTCGAGAACGCTCGGCTTGATAACCCATCCACAGCGCATCAAAGTCAACACTGCGCCATGTCTTAGCGATTTTGGAACAGTTAAAAATCGCTTGTATAAACTGGCGTCTTTCAGCATGTTTTCCTTGCTCGGGGAAACGCGACAAAATTTCACTTTCACTGGCAATATGCTTGAAACGATAATCGGCAAAGTAGCTATATTTGGCTTGAATGACTTGTTGTAGTTCGAGGTAAACCAGCAGCGTTTTTAGCGGGAGTTGGCGGATATTGGAATCGCGAGATAAACGAGTTAGCATCACTTCCCAGAGTCCAGAAGCACTTTGTTCATCAAAGATCAATTCCAGTAACCATTGAATCGATTGTGGATCTGGTGTGTCACCATAGACAAAGTTTTCTAGTACATTAATGCCCGATTTATTGGCAAGCACAGTACAGTAAGATGATTGCCCATCTCGCCCCGCACGGCCAATTTCTTGCGAATAGTTTTCTATCGATTTGGGTAGGTCGTAGTGCACGACTCGACGAATATCTGATTTATCTATTCCCATACCAAATGCAATGGTTGCCACAATACAAGGTACATCACCATTCATAAACTGTTGTTGAATATTTTGCCTAATGTCAGAATCTAAACCTGCGTGGTAAGCTAGAGCATTAAGACCATGGTGTTGTAAATGCTTAGCGACTTGTTCCGCTGTGTGCTGCAAGGTGACATAAACAATGGTTGGTAAACTTGCTTCGGTACAAAGAAGATCAACTAATGCTTGAGGTTTTTCATCTTCTTCACAAGGTAGCACGCTGAGATCGAGGTTAGGACGATAAAAGCCCGTTACCGTGATGTGCTGCTTATCAATATGAAACTTACGACTCATGTCCTCAATAACACTTGGTGTAGCGGTGGCGGTAAGCAATAAAACTTGTGGGATGTTTAAACTTTGGCAATAAAAAGGTAGCTTAAGGTAGTCTGGTCGGAAATTATGCCCCCACTCAGAAATACAGTGCGCTTCATCAACTACGAGCATTGAAATGGGAACTTGTGAGATAAATTGACGGAAACGTTCATTTTTAAGCCGTTCAACCGAGATCATCAAAATTTTTATCTCACCATTGCGAACTTGCTGCATAATGCGGTTGGTGGTTTCTCTATCTTGGCTTGAATCCACCGATGCGGCGGCAATGCCTTTACTATGCAAAAACTCGAGCTGATCTTTCATTAGCGCTAGTAGTGGTGAAATTACTAACGTTAGATGTGGCAATAATATGGCTGGCAACTGGTAACATAGTGACTTACCTGAGCCGGTAGGAAAAATCGCCGCAGCAGAATGACCTGATAAAATAGTGTCGATGACTTGTTGTTGACCACCTCGAAGGTGTTCAAAACCAAAGTACTCTTTTAACGCTTGTTGAATCGGGCTCATAAAAATCCATCTGTAATACTGTCGTAAAGCGATGATGAATAGTAGCTCATTTAAAATAATTAATGAAAAAGGTTATCGAGCTTTTCTATGAATAAAGAAACTTTACATCAAGCGATCATAAAAGTTCTGATAGATATCCATGATGTTGCGTATCAAGCCACTCAAACTGCAATTAATGCGGCAACTGATAAGCAAAACATACCAGAGCATAAATACGATACCTTAAGCTTAGAGGCGGCGTATTTAGCACACGGCCAAGCGCAAAGAGTTCAGCAGTGCATACAAGATCTTCAAGTATTTAAGGCTTTGCCGATTAAAAGCCTATCCAGTCAAGATCCCATACATTTAGGCGCATTAGTTGAGCTGTACGAAGAACAAGCTGATATCAATAAATGGCTCTTTGTCAGCCCTGTTGCTGGTGGATTGACGTTGGAATTTGAAGATCAAACCATTCAGATGATCACCCTTGATTCACCGTTAGGAAAGGCATTGAAAAATAAGCGGCTAGGAGATGAGTTTGAATTAAACATTGCAGGAAAAGAAAGGGGTTATGAAGTGGTGGCATTATTCTAATTAGAGGTATAGCTTGAAGTGGTTTGGATATATGAACATTTCACTTATTCTTGACGTTAAGCATCATAATCTTGTTATAGTTTATTTATATACTCATCGAACCTGAAACTTTGTTGACGGCATTTATTCATCCCTTTATCTCTTTGTTAAAAGAAGTCATAGGCGAGCTATGTCCATGGGGCTTCCTTCACTTGTCGTATCACTGTAACTCCAATTACTTCGGGTATACAATTCGATAACAACTGTATTTACTCATCTCTAATGAGGTTATTTAAATGAAAAAAACACTTTTGGCGACACTACTGGCACTGTATTCGTTTTCTGCTTTGGCTCAAGCGCCACGTTGCGATATTAATATTAATAATGAACTACACCTTAAAGATGATGTGGTTTCGGTTTATCAGCAAGGTAAGCCTAAAGTGGTAATTGATCAAAAAAATCAATTATTTATTAATGGTAAAAAAGTCGATTTGAACCAGATGCAGCAACAAATGGTTAAAACGTATCGTGAAAAAGTTAGCTTGTATGTACCAAAAGCCAAAGACATTGCTGATCAGGGTATTGAGCTAGCTAATGAAGTGATTGATGATGTGAGTGAATCTTTTAATGCTCCAGATTCATTCAATAACTTGAAAAAAGCCATGGGTGATTTCTACTCTGACGTTGAATCTCGCTACTACAATGATGGAGAGTGGGTATTGAAAAAAGATGCCGTAAGCGAAGCGATTGCTAATTGGAAAGCGGATTCTTCTGCAGCGATGCAACGTTTTAATGGGGAGTTTTTCTCAAGTGCATTTGCGGTGCTATCTGAAAAAATGAAAGCTGGTGGTAGTGTGAATTTAAGTGAACTACAAAACCAGTTGATTGATTTAAAAGCGAAAGTTGAAACGAAATTACAATCGCAATCTGTAGAACTACAAAAAGAAGCGGCAGGTTACTGTGTTGATTTGCAAGGTATCGCAAAAGATGAAGAAACTCTCCGTCAGCAAATTCCTGAATTAAAAGGCTATGAAGTGTTTGTGATCTAACCTTTCAGAACACAGCTTACTATTTTAAAAGCAATTCACTAATGCTAACTATTGAAAGGTAGTTGGCATTTTTTATGAGACTTAATAAGCAATTTAGTCTGTGGTTCAGGTATTCTATTTGTAGTTTTTTAGTAACTCAGTTATAACTTTTATGCGGTCAATGGATTTGCTTGATTTTAAAGAACATTATCTAAGGAATAGATATGAAAATTCAGCACGCTCTTGCTGCTATCTTATTACTTTCTTCATCGACAACCTATAGTGCTGAAGTAAAAGGAAAATGGCAGGAAGGCTTCTCTGGTAATGCAATGTTACTGTTTGGTGTGATTCAATCGGATTCTCAATCAGATTCAGGTAGTGAGACTTTAAATTCGTTAAATGATAAAGGTGAGACTAAATCAGAAGCTTTTATTTATCCGGTGGCTGCCAGTCAGGTTAATTACACCTTTCTGGGGGGAAATCAACAATTCTTCATGGGTACCAGTAATGCGGATATAGTCCTCGGCCGGCCGCATTTTGAAGTTGGTTATGGTCAGTATTTTGAGCAGATAGGCACTTTCAAACTGTCATATATTCCTGGCCTATTGAAGAGTTCGACTTGGGAAGACCCATTCTTAGTCGGCAGTAAACGACAAGAAACAGATCAACGTATTAAAGGTGTTCGGTTTCGATATCAAGAGATTTTAGGGACCAGAATTGGCTTTGAGTTGGCAGTGGGCCAGCGAAAAATTGATGATGAATTAAGTGCGAGCAATTATAGCTCGGATGTTCAATCTCAATTGGAGCGAGAAGGTGACCTTTATTACAGTGAATTTTCCTATTTGACGCCACTTACGCAACGATTATTCTTGCGAAGTTCTGTCGCTTATTTAAAACAACATACCAAAGGCGAAGCCATGGCATCGGATACTTATACCGGCCAGCTTGCTGCTGTTCAGAAATTTGATAGTTCACTTTTAACTATAAGTATAAAATTTCAGTACTCTAAGTTTGATGAAATTCATCCAATTTTTCTAGAAACACGGGAAGATGATAGCGTCGGAGTGCTAGCGACTTATACCTACGACAATATTTTTGGCTGGTCTGGTGTCGGTGTCGCGGTAATGGGTGGTTTTACAAAAGAAATGTCGAATTTGGATTTTTATCAAAGTGATAATGTTATCTTGGGGACTGGCGTGCGATATGTATTTTAACTCGGATATCCTTAAAGGAATTCATATTATGAAGCTCGAATAGGGGGTGCTTAGTTAAATGTTTTTGATTGGGATTTTATTGATACCGTTGGTATCGGAGTTAACTTTAACTATGGTAGTTCGTTAAGAGGGGGGAAGCTTGCTGTTCTATATTAACCCTTATAATGGGGGACGGTTATTGAACCAATGAATCTATACCGATTAAAAAACAAATGGTTTATTAAGCTCTGCTTGTTAAATTGTTTAGTTATTTTCTCTATGCCAGCCGTCAACGCTCACAGTGGCGTGAATGGGGTATGGGAAACACTTTGTACTTTTAACGGATTGAAATTAGTACAAGTTGAAGGCGAGCCAGAACATCTACAACCATCCTCTTCTGGTCACTGCGTTTTTACTTGTGCGTTAGAGGTTGATGTCAGTGATGTTCAACTTCGAAGCCAATATAGAATAATAAAAACTCTAGCTTTTAAGCAACCGCCACCGCCAAATGAAAGTGACTTTTATCCATTTGGTAGCCCACCTAGAGCCCCACCTCTGAATGCGTAAGTAACTTTATTCCATTTAATCTATTTTAGCTGGCATTGAAAGCTCAGATTAACTGACTTTTATTGTCTGTATTTCTGGCGACAGTCGAATTTTGGCCAGATTAAACGATTGATTGTTTAGGGTCTGTTGACCTTTAGTAATGATTTAAGGAAATATCATGCATTCTGCAACTCGCAGTGTTCAGCAAGGCGTGGCTAACGCTGCGCAAGAAAAAAGAAACTTCTATTTTATGGCTTGGCGTTGGCATTTTTACGCTGGATTATTTGTCGTGCCCTTTATGTGCATGCTCGCGATCACCGGGCTTATTATGTTGTATGGCCCGCAAATAGAGTCGGCTCAATATGGTGATAAGATTTATGTTGAGACGTTATCTTCTCAAGTTGAGGCGAGTGAGCAACTAGCAGCGGTTCAGTTAGCCTACCCTGATAGTACAGTGAAAGAGTTTATTCCCGCTCATGCTACCAATGAAGCCAACCGCTTTGCTATTGTAAAACCGGATGGAACGGGATGGTTTGTGTTAGTTAACCAATATACCGGACAATTACAGGGAGAGATTGACCGCGATAATTTATATGCTTTAGCCAATGACATTCATGGTACTTTATTGATTGGTGATTTAGGTGATCGGTTAATTGAAATTGCAGCAAGTTTAGCGATTGTATTACTCATCACAGGTTTATACATGTGGTGGCCGAGGGATAATGCTAGTAAAGCCGGTTTTTTCAAAATAAGGCTGCAAAGTGGTAAACGCATTTTTTGGCGAGATCTTCATGCCAACATTGGTGGGGTAATCAGTCTTTTTTTACTGTTCTTTTTGATCACTGGACTATCTTGGGCTGGAATATGGGGCGATAAGCTCGTACAAGGTTGGTCTACCTTTCCCGCTGAAAAATACTATGACATTCCGGTGTCGGACAAAACGCATGCCAGTATGAACCACGGCAATGAAAAAGAAGTTCCTTGGAATCTTGAGCAAGCTCCGATGCCGATTTCAGATAAGAAATTAGATAGTGAGCCTAAAGACGTTGATCTGCACGCGGCTCATAATATGGCTATGCCTAAAGCGCAATACAATATTGAAGCGCAAGATCTCGATACAGTGATAAACACCGGACAACAATTGGGTTTTGGTTACTTCCGAGTGATGTTACCAATCGATGATACTGGCGTTTATACTTTGTCTGCCGATACGATTAGTGGTGACATTCATGATCCAACCCAAGATCGTACCGTTCATATTGACCAATATTCCAAGCAAACCATTATCGATTTTAATTGGGATGATTATGCTCTAATGGCCAAATTTATGGCTGCGGGTGTAGGGCTGCATGAAGGCGAACTAGGCTGGTGGAATAAAGCATTAAATACAGCGCTTTGTCTAATGTTTATGTTTATCTCGGTGAGTGGTGTAGTGATGTGGTGGTTACGCAAACCTTCTGGTGCAGGAAGATTAGTGCCTCCGCCTATGCCAAAGGATACTCGATTATGGAAAACAGGAGCACTTGTGATGATTATTACTTCTATCACTTTCCCTATGGCAGGATTGGCGATTATCAGTATGTTGTTACTCGACTTTATTGTGTTATCACGAATTCCGGCAATGACTAGATTGGTTAAATAACCGTAAGTTTTTTAATTTGAAAAAGCCGCAGCACTCGTTTTCACAGTGCTAATTTGAAAGTGACTGCGGCTTTATTTTTGTTCGAGTTAAGAGAAAGATAGCCGTTATGGTTCGTGACTATCTAAATTGTTTCACTTCAGGTAAGTAATCAAACCCGGCACTAGCAAGTTTGTTGATTAAGGCTTGTTTATCAATATCAAAAGCTTTGACTAGGTTATCTAGATCACCATATTCGTCGCGTAATTTCATATTGACGATACTCATCAGCATTACTGGATCCATGTTTTCAAAATTGGCTAAATTCATGGTGGTTATCCTTAAGCTTAGTCTTCAAAATCTGAAATTAACAAATTGGCTGCAGCAAAGGCCGCGCGTTCACGTGTTTCTTTTGGCAGGTTTTCATCGGCGGCGATATCGTTGAAGGTTTTTACCGCGCAAGTGATGGCTTGAGGAATGTAGCCTTGATCGCCACTACCAATTTGAGCATAGAGTTCGCGAACTAAATCGCAGCAGTCATAAATTTTCATCATTTTCTCTGTAAAATTAAGTGATAAAAAAGGCGAACCTAAGCTCGCCTTTTTATTCTTCATTAATTATACCAACTCCAACAAATAATTGATCATCTTAGCTTGCTAAAAAACTCGCTAACTGCGTTATAAAATTTGTATGTAGAATCACTACTAACAGAAATTTTATGCCTTGTTATCAAGCTTTTTTTCTACGCTAATTTAGACCACTTATTTATCGGAATTGGTATTATTTGATTTGAGCTTTTAGGTGCTCGACGATGTTATCCATCGCAATCGCTACTTTGTCACCATTTTTGCGATCTTTATATTCAAAGTTACCTTCATCCATACTGCGATCACCGATCACAACCGTATGAGGGATACCGATTAATTCGATATCTTTGAACATTACGCCTGGACGCTCTTTGCGATCATCAAATAGCACTTCAATACCAGCTGAGATTAGTTCTGCGTATAGTTTTTCAGCTGCTTCTTTAACGCGTTCTGATTTGTGCATGTTCATTGGAACGATAGCCACTTGGAATGGGGCAATTGCATCCGGCCAGATAATACCAGAGTCATCGTGGTTTTGCTCAATTGCTGCTGCCACAACGCGCGTTACACCAATGCCGTAACATCCCATTTCTAGAATGACGTTTTTACCGTTTGAATCAAGCACACTACAGTTCATTTTTTCAGAGTAGTTAGTACCTAACTGGAAGATGTGGCCCACTTCGATACCACGTTTAAGTTGTAATGTACCTTTACCGCATGGACTAGGATCGCCTTCTACCACGTTACGTAAATCTTCAACTTGACCAAGCTCTACATCACGACCCCAATTAATACCGAAGTAGTGCTTGTTATCAATGTTAGCACCTGCGCCGAAATCATTCATTACCGCTACTGAACGGTCAACGATAAATGGTAGATCAAGACCAACAGGGCCAAGTGAACCAGGACCTGCGCCAATTAACTGACGAATTTCTTCTTCGCTTGCCATTTCTAAAGGCGCAGCAACTTGTGGTAGGTTTTCAGCTTTGATTTCGTTTAGCTCGTGATCGCCACGAATGATAAGCGCAATGATCGATGCATCGACTTCATCAGAGGCTTTAACGAAGAGTGTTTTAACGGTTTTTTCAATCGCTAGACCGTGCTGCTCAACAAGCTCTGCAATGGTTTTCGCATTTGGCGTGTCGACTAGCGTCATTTCTTGGCTTGGCTCAGCACGTTCAGTTGTTGGTGCTAGGGCTTCTGCTTTTTCGATGTTAGCTGCGTAGTCTGATTCGGTTGAGAATACAATCAGATCTTCACCGCTTTCTGCTAATACGTGGAATTCTTGAGAACCGTTACCACCGATCGCGCCGCTGTCCGCTAGTACTGGACGGTAGTCTAAACCCATGCGGTCGAATGCTTTACAGTAAGCATCGTGCATCGCATTGTAAGATTGTTGCAAACCGTCTTTATCGATATCAAAGCTGTAGGCATCCATCATTGAAAATTCACGAGAGCGCATAACACCAAAACGTGGACGACGTTCATCACGGAATTTGGTTTGGATTTGATATAGGTTCAAAGGAAGTTGTTTGTATGAGCTTACTTCGTTACGAACAAGGTTAGTGATCACTTCTTCAGCCGTTGGGCTAAGTACGAATGGGCGAGAGTGACGATCGGTAAAGCGAAGTAGTTCTGGGCCCATTTTTTCAGATCGACCTGTTTCTTCCCATAGTTCAAAAGGTTGAACTACCGGCATTAAGGTTTCAATTGCACCTGCATTGTTGATTTCTTCACGAATGATGGTTTCAACTTTACGCAGTACGCGTAGACCGGTTGGTAGCCAAGTGTAAAGACCTGAAGCTAGTTTACGGATCATACCGGCACGTAGCATCAGCTGGTGGCTGATCACTTCTGCGTCGTTTGGAGTTTCTTTTAATGTAGAAACAAGGTATTTGCTGGTGCGCATTTTTGTACCCGCTTATTTATAGAATGTTAATAATTGAATGCCAAAATCAAAGAGGCAATTTAGCTTGTAATGATAGCAGCACTGAGGTTTTCTCAAAAGTGTTCGATAGAAGTTACATGGATGAAATTGCGATTTATTTCCAGATTATGGCGGCTGTCATCGCTTTCGACTTTAAATTTAACGTTTAGGTCGAATAAGTGAGTGGCGTACTCTTTATCATCCGCTTTATTTTTCTTGTAAGCCGGACGAGGATCTTGGGCTAAAACTTGCTCGATCACCGCTTGAATATGCTGACCATTTGAGTGTGCTTTCAAACGTAATTGTGCGGAAGTTGAAAACACTACTGGCAAGATATCCGGCTCACTCTCTGCAAACCCGCCAGTGGCATCGGTAATCGAATCAGAGTAGGGGATGTAAGGCTTGATATCGATGATGGGCGTGCCATCCACTAAATCAACACTGCCTAGTTCAATCCAGGTTTGACTACCTTGTTGCGTAATGCCTTTTATTTCTACCGCAGACATGCCAATGCCATTGGGACGAAATGTTGAGCGTGAAGCAAACACGCCAATTCTTTCATTGCCACCCAATCTAGGAGGCCTAACGGTCGGCTTCCAACCTGCTTCTAGATTTTGATCAAATAAGAATAATAACCATGCGTGGCTAAATTGCTCCAAACCGCGTATCGCTTCAGGTGAGTTAGCTTCACCGAGTAATTCAACTCGTGCGTTGGCGGCAGGCGCTAACCGTGGTTGCCTTGGCACTGAAAATTTTTCTTTATAAGGAGAGTGAATTCGTCCAATAGGTTCAATGGTAAATGGCATAGTATTAGTCTGCTCAAAAAGTGTTGGTTAATGATAACGATAAATAAACAGCGATGGAAAATAATCTACCGTTAATCAAGATCACATTTTTGACAAAGGGCTTTCGTTGATAAATTTCGTACAATTAGTGTAATTTTCAATCTATATAGTTCTGGTTTTTGTTGATAATTGGTTTTTTGTATCTTTGATTATGGTTATTTTCTAATTTTATATTTCATTTTAGTTACACTTATTAACATTTTATGCTTTTCTGAATCTTATTGGTTCACGTACTCTAAGCGACCTTTTGTTATACCAGTGTTAAAAAACTGGATGTCATTGACTAGGAGGTCCCGATGACAACTCAAAGTTCGAGTAAGCCATATAACTCGAAGAAAACGCTTTTTACCCGCTTTCTAGATTCAGTTGAATACTTAGGAAATCTATTACCTCATCCCATCACTTTATTTGCCATTTTTTGTGTCGCTATCTTGATTTCATCTGGGATTGCTGGCTATTTTGGAGTATCGGTTGTTGATCCTCGTCCTGAAGGGGCAAGTGGCCGTTCTGCCGATGGTATTATCCATGTTGTTAGCTTACTTAATGCGGAAGGCTTACAGCTTATCGTGACGAGCTTAGTTAAAAACTTCACCGGTTTCGCGCCATTAGGTACAGTGCTTGTGGCTATGTTGGGTGTGGCAATTGCCGAACACTCAGGCCTTTTATCTGCTGCAATGCGTGGAATGGTGATGGGCGCGTCAAAGCGTATGGTGACGTTCACGGTCATTTTCGCCGGTATTATTTCTAATACTGCTTCTGAGCTAGGTTACGTGGTACTTATCCCACTAGCGGCGATGTTGTTCCATTCATTAGGTCGTCACCCATTAGCCGGTCTTGCCGCAGCGTTTGCAGGTGTGTCCGGTGGCTATTCTGCCAACTTATTGATTGGTACCGTTGATCCACTGCTTTCTGGTATCACGGAATCGGCAGCGCAAATGATTGACCCAAATTACACAGTTGGTCCAGAAGTGAACTGGTACTTTATGTTCATTTCAACTTTCTTTATTGCAATTGTGGGGGCTTTCGTTACCGAAAAAATTGTTGAGCCTAAGCTAGGTGAATACAAAATTGAAGAATCGTCAGAAGACTTATCGCAAGATAAAATGGGGGCATTGACTGCCGATGAGAAAAAAGGTCTTAAAGTTGCTGGTATTGCGGTTCTAGTTGTTAGTGTGTTACTTGCTTGGACGATTGTTCCTGAAAATGGCGTGTTGCGTAATCCTGTAACAGGCGAAGTGGCTGGCTCTCCATTTTTGAAGAGTATTGTTGCCTTTATCTTTGTCTTCTTTGCTATTCCTGGTTTTGTTTACGGTAAAGTAACAGGCAGCATGAAGAATGATCGTGACGTGATCAATGCAATGTCAAAATCGATGTCTTCAATGGGTATGTACATTGTGTTGGTGTTCTTTGCAGCACAATTTGTTGCTTTCTTTAAGTGGACCAACTTTGGTCAAGTATTTGCGGTTGGCGGTGCAGACTTCTTGCAAACTATCGGTTTAACTGGCCCAGCGTTGTTCTTTGCTTTCATCATTATGTGTGGCTTTATCAATTTAATGATTGGTTCGGCATCGGCTCAGTGGGCGGTAACTGCACCTATCTTTATCCCAATGTTGATGTTAGTGGGTTATGCACCAGAAACCATTCAAGCAGCTTACCGCATTGGTGACTCGGTAACGAACTTAATCACACCGATGATGAGTTATTTTGGCTTGATTCTGGCTGTGGCATCGCGTTATGTTAAGAACCTAGGTATTGGTACGTTAATAGCAACCATGCTCCCATATACGTTATGTTTCTTAGTGGGTTGGAGCATTTTGTTCTACATCTGGGTCTTCGTATTGGGTCTACCTGTAGGCCCCGGTGCAGCGACGTACTATACGCCTTAAAATATCGTCATAACGTCATTTAAAGCGTTAACAAAAATCCCCAAACGATGTTGAATCGTTTGGGGATTTTTTATGCTTGGGCTCTTGGTGATTGGTGTTAATTGGAAAGCTTATGCGTATTGCTTCATTAACATCAGCCACTGTAATTGTTGCTGTTTAAAGTGTTGCTTCATTTGTTGATAGCGCAGCTTTAAAACCGCATGTTCATATTGCTCCATCATCTTTTGTTTCTTGCTATGCATCAGCAGTTTCTTCAAGTCGTAATACTCGGTCATTTGAGCAATTAGAGCATCGTATTCTTTGTGCATTTTTTCAATAACGTCATGTTGGTTCGGCAAATGGCGAATCTTCTGTTTAGTATCATTGAGCAATTGTAATGCTTTGGCTTTTTCGATTTTATCGGCCGGTGTAATACGCAGCTTTTCGGTTAATTTTAACCATGAGCAGGTTTTGATTAGCCATTTTGTTGGATCGTATTGCCACCAGTGGATGCCATTTCGGTAGTCATTTTCAAAGATATGATGGAAATTGTGGTAACCCTCACCAAAGGTTAGTACCGCTAACACACTGTTATCACGAGCAGTATTTTTATTGGTATAAGGTTGGCTTCCCCAGATATGCGCTAGAGAATTAATAAAGAAAGTCGTGTGATGGTTTAACACTAAACGAACTGCGCCAACCATTAAAAGCATTCCAATAATATCTTGGTAAATAATGCCTAATAAAAGTGGAACCCCTAAGCTCATTAACAGAGCAAGAGGGATATAGTATTTATGTTGCCACATGACGATCTTTTCTTTTTGTAGATCTCGGCAATTGGAGTAATCCGAATAAACTTCTGCGCTTTGGTAGTGGCGTAACATCCAACCAATATGAGAAAACCAAAAGCCACGCTTAGCGGAGTAGGGATCTTTGTCGTTATTATCAACGTGGCGGTGATGAACACGGTGATCTGAAGACCAATGAAGCGCGCTATTTTGCAGAGCAAACGCCCCACCTAAAGCAAAAATAAACCGTAAAGACCAATGAGCTTGATAGGTTCGATGCGACCACAAGCGGTGATAGCCTGCTGTGATGCATAGATTACAAAAGCTAAAAGTGACTAGGAGCCATACCCAATGTGCCACGGTAATGTCATTGATAATAAAGTAAATTGGCGCAACAACTACCGCAAGCAACATACTGCTAGCGAAGATGAAGACATTTAACCAAATGAAAGGAGGATTTTGTGTTTTCATAAATGACCAAGTTTCAGGCTACAAGTGTACGCTAGAATATCTAGCTTACAGGTGTAAGTCTAGTGGCGTGTGTGATCAATATTACCTAAATCTCATGAATAATTTGTTTCAATCCATTTCCTTTACAGCAAAATCGAGATACAAAAAAGGGCAGCTAATTTAGCTACCCTTAATACCTAAGTGACTTTAATGCTGGATTACCAACCTTTAACAACGCTGCCGTTAAACAGTTTCATTGCTTCTTGGTAAACTTCGTCTGTTTGGTATGCTTTCACAAAGTTCTTCACATTTTCGCTATCGGCATTGTCTTTACGCGCAACGATTAGGTTTACATATGGAGATTCTTTATCTTCCACAAATACACCATGTTCTTCAGTCGTTAAACCATTTTGAGCCGCGAACGTGTTGTTGATGATCGCGATTGCTACGTCTTGTAATGAGTTTGGTAGCTGTGGGGCTTCTAGTTCAACAAAATCTAATCTCTTTGGGTTCTCTACGATATCCAGAGGCGTTGCTTCAAGGCCTGCATTTGCAGCGAGTTTGATTAAACCTTTCTCTTGTAGAAGCAATAATGCACGACCTTCGTTAGTTGGATCGTTTGGAATCGCGATGCTATCGCCTTTTTTCAGCTCATCAAGTGATTTGATTTTTTTCGAGTAACCAGCAATTGGGTAGACGAAGGTATTACCAACTGGCTTAATTTCGTAACCACGATCTTTAATTTGCTTATCAAGGTATGGCAAATGTTGGAATGCGTTTAGGTCAATTGAACCATCATTTAAAGCGGCGTTAGGAATGATGTAATCCGAGAATATAGTGAGTTTCACATCAAGGTTGTATTTTTCTTTGGCAACTTTTGCTGCGACTTCTGCAACTTGTGCTTCTGGACCAGCAATTACCCCTACATTGATGGTGTTATCGGCTGCATTAGCAGCGCCCGTTAAAAGTAGTGAAGTAGCAACCGCAGCTGCGCTAAATAGGCTTTTCAATTTCATATACTAATCTCCATGTATAAAAATGCATTCTTTATGACTATATCCTTCGTACTTGAAGCTGCAGCTTTATTGACGCCGTTGATCCCCTCAAACTCTTAATTAAAAAAGTCATAGGCGAGCTATGCTCATGAGGTCTCATTCACTTGCTGTCTCACTGCAACTCCAATTACTTTGGATATGATGAGTCTGGTCTATTTGTTATAATTAACGATGATCCACTCGGCTGGCGATTCGATCACCGACCATTTGAATAATTTGTACCACTACTACTAGTAACACCACAGTAATGAACATTATGTCCGGCTGATAGCGTTGATAACCATAACGCATCGCCACATCACCTAGGCCACCACCGCCAACGGTTCCCGCCATGGCTGAATAGCTCACTAAGGTCACTAGGGTGATAGTAATGGTGTTAACAATAGAAGGTAAAGCTTCTGGTAACAATACCTTACGGATAATTTGTATTGGACTTGCACCCATAGATTGTGCCGCTTCAATCAGGCCGCTTGGCACTTCAACCAATGCACTTTCCACTAAACGAGCAATAAAAGGAATAGCGCCCACGGTGAGAGGAACAATTGCGGCAGTGGTTCCAATAAACTTACCAATTAAAAAGGTCGTAAATGGAATGATGGCAACCATTAACACTAAGAAAGGTACGGAACGACCAATATTGACGACGGCACCAAGTATCATGTTTACGGTACGGTTTTCAATTAAGCCGCCTTTTTTCGTGATATGTAGAATCACGCCCATTGGAATACCAATGATAAAGCCGATTAAACCAGCAACACCGACCATGTACAGAGTTTCCCAGGTCGCGCCCCAAATTAGGCGGAAAGTGCGATGATCGTAATACCAATCCATGATTTGATCATAAAACATAGCCAAGCACCTCGACTTTAATATTGTGGTCTTTTAGGAAGTTAATGGATTGATCAACAAGTTCTTTTTCACCAAACAGTTCTGCAACCATTAAGCCAAAACGAACCCCGCCAGCGTAATCAATATCGGAGTTTAAAATACTGACATCGACATTAAACTTGCGAGATAATTGACTGATCACTGGAGCATCAATAGTTGAGCCAGTAAATTCAAGACGTACTAGAGGAATTGAGCCCTCCTGTTGAGTCGCTTGCAGGCGATCTTTGTAATCTTCAGGAATCGATAAATCTAAGGTTGAGCGAATAAACTCTTGCGCTAGCTCTGTCTTAGGGTGAGCAAAAATATCACTTACCAGACCTTGTTCAACCAGGCGGCCACCACCTATGATGGCCACTTTGTCACAAATATTTTTCACCACATCCATTTCATGGGTAATGATCAAAATTGTCAGATTAAGTTGCTGATTAATGGTTTTCAGTAATTCTAAAATAGACTTGGTGGTTGCTGGATCAAGCGCACTCGTCGCTTCATCACACAATAAAACTTTAGGTTTTGATGCTAATGCACGGGCAATGGCAACACGTTGTTTTTGACCGCCACTTAAATTAGCAGGGTAGGTATCACGTTTGTCCGCAAGGCCGACTAAATCTAATAGCTCAGTCACACGTAGCTCAATTTCAGTGGTCGGCGTTTGCGCTAATTCTAAAGGTAGCGCCACATTATCAAAAACCGTGCGAGAAGATAATAAGTTAAAATGTTGGAAAATCATGCCGATATTACGGCGAGCTTGGCCTAATTCTTTAGAAGAAAGTTTAGTGAGGTCTAAGTCATCGACCAAAACAGAACCAGACGTCGGGGCTTCAAGCATGTTAACGCAACGAATAAGAGTGCTTTTCCCAGCACCTGATGAGCCGATCACACCAAAGATTTCCCCTTGAGGAATATGAAGATTGATGTCTACCAGTGCAGGGATTTCCTTGCTGCCTTGATAGAACACTTTGTTGACTTGATTAATTTCAATCATTTAACAACCTGACTTAGTAATATATTCCACTTTCAATAAATCCAAATTTTAGTGAAAACGTACATTGTGACTGAGATTTAGTAGACGATGCTATGGTTTTCACTACCTCAAGTCAATAGATATTTTTACGTCTAGACGTCTAAAGTGTTTAATTTGGACTATTCTTATTAATCTAATGAAGAGCAAAGCAAAGCGTGCAATAATTATTAATTAATATTTTATTGAATACTTTTGTTTTCTATCTGCAAAAGCAGCCTTAAAGAGAGTGTGTTATTTTGTCTAAACCTGCCGTTTTTATCGATCGTGATGGCGTCATTAATGTCGACCATGGTTATGTAAGTAAAGTGGATGATTTTGAATACATCGACGGTGTGTTTGAGGCAACCAAAGCGCTGAAAGATTTAGGCTACCAATTAGTTCTTGTGACCAATCAATCTGGTATTGCTCGTGGCTATTATTCTGAAAAAGAATTTTTGACGCTAACCGAATGGATGGATTGGAATTTCGTTGACCAAGGCGTGGAATTTGATGGTTTGTATTATTGCCCGCATCATCCTGAAGGCTCGGTAGAAAAATACGCTCAAGCGTGTGATTGCCGTAAGCCCGCACCTGGTATGTTTATTTCGGCTCAAGAAGAACTCGATATTGATATGTCACGTTCAGTAATGATTGGTGATAAAGCGGATGATATGAAAGCTGCCATTGCGGCCGGTGTGAAAACCAAAATTTTAGTGCGTAGCGGCAAGGCTGTCACCGATGAAGCGCAGACACTCGCCGATGTTGTGTTAGATAGTATTAAGTATGTGCCTAAGTATTTGGCAGAAAATATATAAGTGATCTTACAAAGATAATTAATTGATGACAGGCTGGATTGGATGCTAGCGTATATTTTTAGAAGACTCTTACTCGTCATTCCTACCTTTATTGGCATTACTTTGCTGATTTTCACCTTAACTCGCTTTGTGCCCGGTGGGCCGGTTGAGCGCATGTTGCTTAGCTTACAGATGCAGCAAGGCGAGGTCGCGACATCCAGTAGCGTGACTCATGGTGGTAACAATGCATTGTCCGATGATCAAATAGCGGAACTCAATGAATTTTATGGCCTAGATAAGCCTATTCCTCAAGCTTATTGGTTATGGCTGAAAAAGTTGGTTCAGTTCGATTTAGGTGAATCTACACGCTATTACGAACCTGTCACCGATATGATTGCCGAACGTCTACCGATTTCATTATTTTATGGTGGAATGACGTTTTTAATTAGCTACCTTATTTCTATTCCTCTTGGTTACATGAAAGCACTGCGCCATGGCAGTGTGATTGATGCCTCTAGTTCTATTTTTATTTTTGTCGGTTTTGCGCTACCCGGTTATGTGATCGGGGTACTGTTGCTCAGTTTATTTAGCTTTCATTTGGAATGGTTTCCGATGGGCGGTTTTGTTAGCGATGACTTTGACTATTTCACTCTGCCTGAGCAAATTAAAGATGTGCTTTGGCATGCGGTGTTGCCGCTGTTTTGTTATTTGATTGGTGATTTTGCCTTGTTGACCATGACCATGAAAAATAACTTAATGGAAAACTTAGCGGCCGATTATGTTCGAACGGCGATTGCGAAAGGCTTGCCATTTAAGCTAGCAGTCAGACGTCACGCACTACGTAATAGTTTAATTCCGGTAGCCAGCTCATTTGGTAATTCTCTGATGTTCTTTATGACCGGATCGTTTTTGATTGAAGTCATTTTCAATATTAACGGCATAGGTTTATTAGGTTATGAATCGATTATGGAGCGAGACTACCCTGTGGTAATGGGGTTATTTGCCATTAATGCGTTGATGTTGTTGATTGGCAATATTTTGTCGGATATCTGCGTGGCCTTGGTTGATCCTCGTATTAAGTTTGGAGCCTAATATGAGTTTAGCCTTTATTTCAACCCCATTAACTCAAAAGAAAATTAAACGCTTTAAAGCGATCAAACGTGGTTATTGGTCACTGATGATCCTAACGTTTTTATTTGTGCTTGCGTTATTAGCGGAGCTGTTGGTTAATAGTCGAGCCATTGTGGTGAAGTATCAAGACCAATGGTATTTCCCAACTTACGCTGATGTGATTTCAGGTAGTACTTTCGACCTTGGTTATCAGGCTGAAACCAATTATCGCCAACTGCAAAAACTGATAAGCGACAAAGATCCGCAAGGCTTGGTGATTATGCCGCTGGTGCCTTGGAATCCTTATGAACAAGATTTTGATAGCGACTTTCCTCCCGCAGCGCCAAGCATGGCAAGCAAACACTATTTAACCTCAGATCTGCATAAGAAATTGTTTTTCTAGCCGAGTAACTTTAATACTCGGCTTTTTTTCTTGAAAACTATAAGCAATTAATCCTGCGACTAAATTCACCATGAAGCTGATACAG